>JBKPDS010000015.1:0-2644 GCA_046727995.1 Gemmatimonadota bacterium | reverse complement strand
GCGGCGACTTGCACCGCCTCGAACAAATTCGCCGGTCCATCCCAACCCAGATCGCTGACGGTGCGCATCGCTCCAGTGAATACGATCGGCTTCTCGCTCGCTGTCGAGCGCGCGACGAGGTAGGCGGACTCCTCGAGCGTGTCAGTACCGTGGGTGATCACCACGCCGGTCACTTCCCGTCGCGCCAGGTGTTCGGCAATTCGATTGCGCAGCGCCCACATCCGTTCGACCGTCATGTGCGGACCCGGGAACTGACCCCACTCCTCAGTCTCGACAGCCGTTATAGCGCGAATGCCCTTAGTCGCCTGAAGGATCTCGGCCGCGGTCAATCCAGGTTGCGCGCCCCCGCCGGCGGGATCGTTGCGCATCGTAATCGTTCCGCCGGTGAAGAGGATGACGATCATCGCGAGGCGATGCGGTGCATTGCCTGTTCGGCGAATTTCTCCAGAGATTTTGGATCGCGGTTGGCGATCTCGATGGCGCGGGTCATCAACGCATCGACTGTGAGCAGATCGAGCGCTGAAGACCGGCTCTCACATTCGGTGCGCAACACCTGATCGAGCAGGCGCTCGGCGGCTTCCAGCACTTCGGTCGCCGTTGGCGACGGGTTGTCGCCGAGGGTGCGACGCATGGCCGCGTCCAATTCCTCAGGAACGCGACGCTCTTCAGTCATCCGGCGAGATGTTTCCGGATCAGGTCCGGCGCCTCGGCGACGACCGACGCCATCCGCTCGGCGTCGGGAATGCCGGCCTGGGCCATGTGCGGCTTGCCGCCTCCCTTCCCGCCGGCGGCGGCGGCGAGCTCGCGCAGGATGGTGTCGGCGCGAACGCCGCGGTCGCGCAGATCATCGCTCACGACCGCAAGCATAGTGTTCTTACCGTTCTCAAACGATGCCGCGAGAACGCCGACGCCCGATTCCATCTGCGCGCGCAGCGCGTCACCCATTGCCTGAAGCGCCGGGAGATCGGGAGCATTCACGTTGGCGGCGACGACCTTGACTCCGTTGACGATCGAGCCCTGATCGACGAGGGATTTGATGGCGCCGCCGCCTCCGCTCCGCATCGCGTCCTCCAATCTTTTCTCGAGAGTGCGGCGCTCCTCGACGAGCGTCTGGACGCGACGCACGACTTGTCCGGACGGCGCGCGGACGAGGTGCTCGATCTCCTGGAGCTGCCGTTCGTGGCCGCGATAGTAGTCGAGGGCGGCACGTCCTGTCACCGCTTCGATGCGGCGAACTCCGGCGGCGATGCCGGTCTCGCTGACGATCTTGAAGACGCCGATCTCGGACGTGTTCCGCACGTGGGTGCCGCCGCAGAGCTCCATGCTGATTCCCGGAATCGACACCACGCGCACTACGTCGCCATACTTCTCTCCAAAGAGCGACATCGCACCCGATGCGCGCGCCTCGGCCAACGGTTTCTGCTCGAAAGTGAGCTGCACGCCCTCCAGAATTCCGCGGTTGACCAGCGTCTCGACCTCGCCGAGCTGTTGCGGTGTAAGCGGGCCGTGGTGCGTGAAATCGAATCGCAAGCGGTCGGGCGCAACTAATGAACCCGATTGATGCACATGCTCGCCAAGGACTTGCCGCAACGCGGCGTGAAGCAGATGTGTCGCTGTGTGATTACGCTCGGTGTCGCGACGGCGATCGCGCGGGACGATCGCTTTCGCCTTTCCCAACTCGACTTTGCCGGTGACTTTTCCCAGTGCGGCGATGCGTCCGTCGACGCGACGCACCTCGTCGACGTCGACGCGCCAGCCTTCGCCCTGGATCTCACCGCGGTCGGAGATCTGGCCGCCGGATTCTACATAAAACGGTGTCTCTCGCAGCATTACCGCGACGCGTCCGTCGGGAAGGTCTCTCTTGGCGATCACTTCGGTGCTGACGTCCAGCGCATCGTAGCCAACGAAGACGGTGTCCTCATCGCCTCGTGCCCACTCGCCCTCGCCGAGTACGTCCTGGGCGATGCCGATTTTCTTGGAACGGCGGTCTTCCTGCGACTGTGTTCGTTGCGCCTGGAGGGCGGATTCAAACCCGGCGATATCTACGGAGTAGCCCCGCTCCCGCGCCATTAGCTCGGTCAGATCGATCGGGAACCCGAAGGTGTCGTAAAGCTTGAACGCATCTTCTCCCGATATGGTGCCGTGGATCGCAGTGGATCCTTTGCTGGTCTTTGCCGGCGCCAGCTCGTCGAAGCGGCGCATGCCGCCTTCGATGGTGGAAAGGAAACGTTCCTCTTCCGCGCGCGTGGTATCGATGATGTGCTTGGCGCGGGCCCCCAGTTCGGGATATACATCGCTCATCTCGTCGATGACGACTCGAACTATTTCGACCAGTGTCGGCTTACGGCGACCGAGAAGCCAGGCGTGCCGGACCGCACGACGGAGAATTCGCCTTAAGACGTACCCACGACCTTCGTTCGATGGAAACACACCGTCAGCGATGAGGAACGCGACGGCACGACTATGGTCAGCGATGACGCGAAATGATGCGCCGTCTTCCCCACGATCGTATTTCTTGCGAACGGTTTTCTCTACCGCCTTGATGAGCGGCTGAAAAAGATCGTTGTGGAAGTTGTTCGACTCGCCCTGCATGAAAGCGGCGATGCGTTCCAGGCCCGCGCCCGTATCAACCGACGGCTTAGGC
>JBKPDS010000014.1:0-8085 GCA_046727995.1 Gemmatimonadota bacterium | reverse complement strand
CAGAGGGTGCAGGTGAGAAGGATCGGCGTCTCCAGCTCACCGAGCTCGTTGACTTGCGTCGAGCCGAGTAGTTTGCCGAAGCCATTGCCGACGACGATGGCGGCTGGGACGCGCTGCAGAAAGAGATTTCCGGAATGCGGGAGAACGGCGGTGATTCCCGTGCGCACCGAATCGGCTTCGATCACGGTAACCTGCCCGACGAGAACGCCGGCGACATCAGTGATTGCGTTCAGTGGTCCCGGCGGCAGAACGCCAGGCGCGACGCCGAGCTCGCGGGCGCGCGGCCGCTCCTGCGCTCGGAGAGGCGTGAACGGAAAACCGAGTCCGACAAGAGCTGACGCTACGATCGCCAAGGAGCGGCTATTCATCCTCGCCATAACTCAGAGCAGAAATTCATAGTATACGAGCGGATCGCCGCGATACACCACTCGACCGCGCTCCTTGAACCCGCAATTGAGATAGAACGCACCGGCACCCGCCGCCGCGTCGTACGCGTCGAGCCGAATGGCATCAGCAGGCCACGAGCGAGCAATAGCGAAAGCATCTTCGAGCGCGAGCTTCCCAAGTCCCTGACCTTGGTGCGCGACTGACACTGCTATGCCGGTGAGATATAGGGGCCGCTTGGCCGGCGTGAAGTAGGCGACGTCTATCGCCCACGGCTTCTTCGTTGCCAATCGCAACACGGTAAGGATGCGCTTTCCCGATCTGCCGACGCGCACTCGGCCGCGACGCACGGCGAGAGCTGCGCCGCGCTCCGTCACCAGTGATGACCAATGTCCCGCGCCAAAGCGTGCAGTCAGAGCCCCCGCCGCTGCATTCTGGAGTGCGGCGATGACCGGGACGTCCTCAACCTTTGCGTCGCGAAATCGCAATTCCACGAGATGTAAGCAGGCTCGACTCAGGTTCTAGCCGGCGTCGGCGGCGCGACAAATCTCCTCGACCGCAGTTCGTACGAGTGGGCGAACGCCAGCAACCGCGCGTCGGTTCCTGGAAGTCCGACAAAGGAAATATTCCCGGCCGGCATCCCGTCACGCCCCGGACCAGACGGCACCGAAACCTCCGGCAGTCCCAGCCAATTCCCATAGCCGAGCGTGGTGCGGATGTCGGGCCACGGATCGACGGCACGCGGGGCGGGGAACGGCATCGTGGGATAGATCATGGCGTCGATCCGCTGCGCGCGGAACTCGTAGGCCAGCCGCGCGGTGAGCGCCGCACGCGACCGGGCGAACGACAGACTGGCGGGATCCTTTTCGTACGGCTGCATCATGATCTTGGCCATCTCGTCCCATTCCTTCGGCAGCACGTCGTAAAAGGCGCGATACGCGGCCAGTCCACGCTCGACGTCGCGACGCGCATCGCCACCGTGTCTTTCGAAGTATCTGAAGAGCGCGTTCGCCGTCGGCGGCGGCGAATTGTGATTGATGGCGACATCGCCCCGCGCCTTCGCCGCCTCGGCGAAAAGACTCCGCACGTTGGCGCGCGTGACCGTCGGCGCGAATTGCTCCACGATCGCGCCCCCGGATTTCAAATCTGCAACCGCGCGATCGAATACGGAGATTGATTCAGCAGTCATCTGCGCGCGCGGCACGTGCGCTTCGACGAGGCCGAGTCGCGCACCGCGGAGAGCGTCGTCACGGAGATGGGCGAGCGCACCTCGCCGCCACGGCGTGGTGAGCGCCAAGCCATCCGACGAATCAGGGCCAGCGATCGCGTCGAGCAGCAGTGCCGCATCGGCCACGTGTCGCGCCAGCGGACCGTGGGTGTCGAGATAGGGCCAAGTCGGGATCACACCGGTCCGGGGCACGAGTCCGAAGGTCGGCTTCATTCCGACTACGCCGCAGAATTGCGCGGGAATGCGATTGGAGCCTCCGTCGTCGGTGCCCACCGCGGCGAACGCAATTCCGCATGCAACTGACACCGCCGAGCCCGCACTCGACCCGCCCGGTGTCTTTGTCCCTGTCGGATCGTAAGGATTGCGCACCTGTCCGGAGAGCGAGCTGGTGCCGTTGCCATGATACGCAAAGTCATCGGCGGCAGTTTTGCCGAGCACGATCGCTCCGGCCGCGCGCATGCGCGCGACCTCGATCGAGTCGCCGCGCACCGCGTCCGGGAACAACTTCGCCCACTCCGCGTTCGACCCGGTCGTCGGCAGTCCGTTCATGTCGTAGATCGACTTGGCGAAAACGGGAACGCCATCGAGCGGTCCGCGCAGTGTTCGACGCCGAGCTCGCGCGTCGGATGCTTGTGCTTCGTCCATTGCGGTTGCCGACCACATGTCGATCGCGTGCAGGGTGCCATTCCAGGCGTGGCTGCGATCGAGCGCTTCCTTCGTTACCTGGGCGGCGGTCCACTCACCGTGGGCGCGTCCGGCCTGATACTCGATGACAGTGACGGCGAGCGGATCGCTGAGGATCTCCGGCCAGCGAACGAACGGAATGGCGAAGAGCGCCGCCAAATCGCGGAGGGCTTCGCGTCGGGAAATGCGGCGGATCATCGCCGAAAAGTTACCGTGGTTCTCCCACGGGGCTATGGCGCCGCCGGAAACTCGCGGCGTATCGCACGTGTAATACGCCTGACACAATCGAAACGACACCTCCGACCAATACGCTGAAGAGAGTCGATCTGCCGAGCAACGCGCTGATATCTCCGGCAATCGCCCCCGCCAGGACAGAGTTCAGCGTCGCGACGGTGGACGAGGTCGTGGTCAGGCTCTCGGCAATATTGGCGAGGCGCTGCGGTTTGCCGTGGCGCAGGCTTTCAACTCCCGCGTCAGTAGTGTGCGCCGTAATGAAAAAGTGCTCGAGGTCGGGTACGATTTTCAGGTAAGCGCCCCGCAGCAGATTCATTCCGGTAACCCACCGCGCGTCTTCGAGGTTGATCCTGACGCTCCGGACGAAGGTGGCAATGCCGATGAACAGATCGACGGGGATTAACAGCAATGCCACCCACAGAGTTTCGCGGGTGAATTTCGTCGCCTGGGCGAGCAGGGCGAGCGCTACCAGCGTTCCGGAAAGTATGGCGACGAATATTGTGGTTCGCGCGAACATCTCTTGATAGCCGAGTGTTCGCGTCGAGAGGAGACTCCAATGTTCAGTCGTAAGAATGTCGACGGCTCGCGGATCGCTGAGCCCTTTCTTCCCTCCGACTGGATCCGATTGCTCAGGACTATGCGTGCTCACTTCTGCGGCTGAACTGGTTCGCGACCTTTCTCTGCCACGAGTCCTCCACCGCGCACTGTTGCGCCCAGCACGATTGCGGCGCTGATCAGCACCACGTTCTTGATGATGTACTGGCCTTCCAGCGTGGGCGCGTACGGTATATGAGTGAACGCCTCACCTGGGAACAGCACGAGCGGCATTAGTGTGCCGGCCATCTGAATGGCTAACAAGAGTAGCGTGGCTCGCATGAAGATGCCGAAGAGGAGCCCGATGCCGATCAGACACTCCCATCCGGCGAGAAATGGTACGGACACTCTTGCCGGCATAGTGCCGAAGCTAAGCGTCTCAATAGTCTTAGCCGCCAAATCGTGCGCGGGGCTCATGCCGGGAAAGAATTTGAGTGCTCCAAACCAAAGGAAGACAATGCCGAGGGAGATACGCAGCAACGGCAGGCCATGTCGAGCCATCCACTGAGTGATGCGCGCGTCGACACGATCAAAGCGGGAAGTGATAGCGGTCATCGCTGTAAAATGCCGTCCGGGAGTCGAACTCACTGCGCCGGCCTTCCTCTGGCGAACCCGCGCCACGGCGAATGAAAGGTAAGCGAAACTCGGAGGGACGTATGTCGGCTGACGCCAGTTAACGATTAGCGAAGACGTCCAAGCTGGAGAATCACAGCCCAACCAGAGTTATGCGAACGAGTTCCTCCAGTCCAAAACAACGCAGTACCAACGCCCACAAAATCCGCGAGGGCAAACGAGAGTTCGGCGTGCGCCGCGGGGGCATTCTCGGGTTCTATCGGAGTCGTACTTGCTGATTGTTCGCCATTACTCAGTTCCCCGGTCGTGTGGGATACTCCGCCTGCAGCGACGACTAATATCCTGCCAAGCGCAACACGACCGCCAAGAAGTACAGAGCGATCGACGAGTTCATCAACGTTCTGGCCTGGATCTGCATCGATTCTTCGTACGCCGACCGCGATCCCTTTGTAAGCGAGCCAGCCCGAGAGAACAAAAGTCGGGTAAGGTGTGAATGAGCTAATGCCCATTCCAGCAGTAGCCCACACTTGGATCGGCGCCGAAGTTGTTTGGCCGCCCAGCGCGGAGGGCGAGAAGCCCAACATCATCGCGGCTGCAGCAGCTGCAAATCCTGCACGTGTCGCGGGTATTGTATTCAGCCTGATCCTCCGCCTGAAAGTGTGGTCCACGCGATTATGAGCTCAATCATGCGCCGGTGGCGTCTGACGCCTGTGTGCGAAGAGCTATTGTGGATGCGATTCATGAGATTGCCCATGTGAGGATAGATGGGCGCGGACGGCTTCGACAACCTTGCGTCTGGCCGGCACGATGCCGAGTGCCGTGAGAGCTCCACCGTCGATTACGATCTGCCCATCCACAAGTACTTTGTACTCGGCGTAACGACCGTGGACCATATCGACGTCGATCCCGAGGTCGCGTCGGAGCTTCGCCGCCATCCTGACGGCGTGGAGACCCGACAGTCAGTACGCGCAGTAGCGAACGACAACCCTCGCCATTTTGGACCTCCTTTGCTGATGACTATCGTTAGGCTTCATCGCCTGAAGCAAGCCTTTGTGCCTCGTCTCGACGCGCGATACGCCCGGTCACTGCACCTCCGCCAAGAAGTCCAAGGGCGGCGAGGAATCCTAGTTTGGCCAGTGCCACATTAACGACCCAAGGCACACCAGCGACGCCAAGGTGGAAGAAGATTGCGGCAGCGTCCGCGGCTCCAACAGCTAGACCGAGGGCCATCAAAACATTAGCTATTCGACGCACAGTGTCTCGCGATGAACTGTAAAATGCAGCCTAACGCCCAGTTTATTTCTTCGCTTTCGCGCACGCGTCAACGGTGCGGATGGAGTCTGCTGGGACATAGATCGCCAACGCCCGCCCTTTGCGCTCAGCGCTTATCTGCGTTATCTGCCCGGCTGCGTCAGCAGCTATCTGCGCGACCTGCCCGGCGAGTTTTGCCATTGCGCTCGGTTCGTCGATACCACTCAGAATGATACCGTTCGCGCCAACTTTGGCCGCCTTCTCCCGCATCGACTTGATCATATCGCTTTCGCTTGAATAGCTGGTCTGGCCAACCGAGTTCAACAGCGCAACCTCCCGATACGGCTGTTGGACGCGATCAGGTACAGTATAGAGCTTGACAGCGGCCGGACACGTTTTAGTCAGCCTCAAGGTAGGATCGATCAAGCTGGCGTTGGTAGAGACGTAATGACAAGCGCAGATGGCGATGGCGGGTGCCGCAACGATCAGATGTCTGAAGCTCATGGCGCGGTCCAGGTGGGAAACGACGGGAAGTCAAAGCGGACGGAGCGGACGAAGCATGACCGTGGCAACGCCCGTACCCGTGATTAGCGCCACGAAAACGAGTCCAAGACACCAACTGTCATCCTGGTGTGACGATGGTAGTCCACCGGAACGGACGATCATTGGGCTAGCCCTCGCGCTTCATGCGCTCCTGGCGCGCGCGTTCACGGTCGCTCGGCGAATCGGGCGCGGTGTCGCCGATCGGGATGTCGCCGGCGCGCTCGTAATGGCCGATCAGGACGCCGCTGCTCGAGACGCGCGATCTGGTCAACTTGAAGCTGTGTGGAATGGAGCCGTCCGCGAACAGCTTCTTGCCGCCGCCGAGCACTACCGGGATGGTGAAGATGCTGATCGCGTCAACGAGGTCGTTGGCGAACAGCGCGTGCACGAGCTCAGTGCTGCCCTGGGTGACGAGGTCTGGGCCGTCTTCCTGCCGCAGACGCTTCACATCGGCGATATCTCGGAGCAGCACCGAGCGCTCCCAACTGGTATCGACGTCGCCCGACCGTGAAACCACGTACTTCCTGATTTTCTTGAACAGCGTGGCGATGCCGCCAGCGGGAGCGGTCTCGTCGTAGTAGGGCCAGTATGCTGCGAAAATCTCATAGGTTTTGCGCCCGAGCAGGAGATCGCATTTCTTCTCGAAGACACGGTCGATCTCTTCGCCGGCAGCCTGATCGAAATGAGGCATCGCCCAGCCGCCGAACTTGAAGCCCTTGGTGGGATCCTCCAAGGGGCCACCAGGCGCCTGCATGATTCCGTCGAGGGAAACCTGGGCGCCAACAACGATCTTCCGCATCGTCACTCTCTTTGATTGTCTACGGGATAATGACAGGCCTTCGACCCAGCCAGTCATTGCGTTGCCAAGCATTCTGAATATCAGCAAGCGCGACCGGTTCAGTATCGATGCGAAGTTTGCCGCTCGCCGCCAGCGCCCAAAGTTGTGGAAAGGCCTCGAAGATGGCAGTGCGCGGAATGCTACCGCCGCCGCTTCCGTAGATCTCGATCCCGGAGCTGCGTAACGCCTTGGCCGAAAGGGAAATGGTTGGGCCTGCCATCTCGCCAATCTCGATCAGACGGAGAGTACCAGACTCGGCCATCACATCATGGCCAGTTAGCGCGTCGAGCAGAACCTCCGTTGGATGACCCCACACATAGTCGAGAACGACATCGAACCGCTCGTGGCTGGCTTCGCGGATGAAGCTGGCGGCCAACTCCAGATCCGGTTGATCGAGGGCGATCGTCGCATCCGCGCCGAGACCAGGCAAGGTCTCCAGGATATGCTGATTGCGCCCGGCGGCAACGACACGTCCGGCGCCTAGATGTTTTGCGACTTGGATGGCGAGTCTGCCAGCCACTCCGGTCGCGCCGAGGATCAAGACTGTCTCGCCCGGTTTGAGTCGTGCGCGCCAGACGAGCGGAAGCCACGACGATAGCGCCGGATTGGGTAAGGCTGCAGCGGTGTTGTCATCTACACTGTCCGGCACCGGCATGCAGAAAGCGCGCATGACGACCGTTTGCTCGGCCATCATTCCATAGGGCGGTCGACACCCGCCGCAAAAGACCCGCGTCCCATCGTCCAGCACTCCGACGCCGTCAATACCGCATACCGCCGGTAGCTCGCGGTGACTGGTATAGTGCGAACCCTTCGCGATCGCCTTGTCGATGTTCTTCAACGACGCGGCTTTTACATGGACGAGAACTTCGTTTGGGCCCGCTTGCGGATCGGGGAAATCCTCGAAATGAGGTGGTTCGCCAAGCTTGTGCAATACGGCGGCTTTCACGCGCGTCTGTTTTTACCTTCTCGGCACATACAGCATCGCCGCGACCCCCGAGTCGAACTCCACCCGGCTCACGAGCCTCAGGTCGACATGCTTCGAGAGCCCGGCCAACAATGTCGGCCCGTGACCAGCTATCCTCGGCTGCACCACCAAGTCGTACTCATCGATCAATCCCAGCTCCGCCAACGCCAGCGGGAGCTTCACACCTCCCGTGAGCAATCCTCTACCCGACTCCGACTTGAGCTGCTGAACGGCCTTTTTCAGATCACCGCGCACGAGCTCCGCGTTCCAATCGACCCGGTCCAGCGTGCTCGACACGACGTACTTCTTTGCCGCGTCGATCGTTCGGGCGAAGGGCTCCGTCCACTCAGGCATCACCACAGTTCGCGTCGCCAGCCGCCACGCCTCCTCCATCATTTGATAAGTCACCCGGCCAAAGAGGAGAGCATCTGCCTGGGCGATGTTTTCCATCGCGTGGCGATGGACGTCTTCGTCCGCGATCCCTTCACGATGATCGACGCACCCGTCCAATGTGACGTTGATGGAATATCGAAGTGGTCGCATTACGTGAGAGTATCGCCTAACTCAGGCTTACAGCGCCTCGACGCGAACGGCGGTCCCGTAGCACAACACCTCTGTCACGCCTTTCATCAACTCGTTCGCGTCATAGCGGATGCCGATCACTGCGTCGGCCCCCGCCTTGTGCGCCTGGACCAACATGGTGTCGAAAGCCTGCCTGCGCGTTCGTTCAGCGAGTTCGGTGAAGAGCGAGATGTTGCCGCCAAGCAGCGTCTGAAAGGCGGCCCCGACAGT
>JBKPDS010000013.1:0-6490 GCA_046727995.1 Gemmatimonadota bacterium | reverse complement strand
GCGGAGTCGGCGCTCCCCCCGTCGCCAGACAGCTTGCCGCAGATGCTGCTCGGGTGGACCTCGGGAGTGATGTTCGTCTACGCCGGCCTGTTCGGCACGGGGAGTCTTATCTACGGCCGAATCTCCCAGACTATCCTATGGGCGGCGCTCTTCGTGATTAGCGGCGTGGTGCTGTTGCGCGTCGTCATGCGGGTGTGGTCCAGCGCGCCGGTGGTGGCCGGAAGCGAGACCTCCGCCATCGCCGCGCGTCGTCCGTGCACCAAAGCAGTGATTCTCGCTGCCGGTCGTGGAATGCGGATGCGGGCGACGGACCATGAAGTCGCACTTGCGCCCGATCAGGCCGCGGCCGCGGATGCCGGGACCAAGGCGATGATTCCCGTCAGCCATCCTTTCCTCGATTACTCGTTGAGCGCGCTCGGCGACGCCGGATTCACGGGCGTCTGTATCGTTGTGGCGCCCGACGATCACACGATTCGCGATCGATACACCCGCTCCGCCGTTCCGACTCGTCTCGGCGTTTCCTTCGCGGTGCAGCTCAGGGCGAGCGGGACGGCAGACGCAGTCCTCGCGGCCGAGGAGTTCATCGCGGGTGAGCCGTTCGTGATAATCAACTCGGATAACTATTATCCGCCGAATGTGCTCGCATCGGTGCGGAACGCCGCCGAACCGGCGTGCGTCGGCTTCTCGCGAGAGGGTCTGATCCGGCGCGGAGATATCCCCGCCGCGCGGATCGCGGAGTACGCAGTTCTGGATGTCGGAGCCGACGGGTACCTCAAACGGATCATCGAGAAACCGGATTCTTCGGCGACCGCTTCCCTGGAATCCACTGCGGATGTCAGCATGAATTGCTGGCGCTTCACCTCCGAGATTTTCCGGGCATGTCGCGACGTGCCGCCTTCGAAGCGGAATGAGTTCGAGCTCCCGGCGGCGGTTCAGTACGCGATCGACGTGCTCGGCATGCGCGTCCGCGTGATACACGCGGATGCACCGGTGCTGGACCTGTCACGTCGCGCCGACATCCCGATTGTAACCGCACGGCTCAGAGGTGTCGCGGTGACACTGTGAGCGACCCTGTAAGCGACGCGAGAAAACTGCTGCTCGCCGCCGGTATGAGTGAGCAAGAGGCGACGCGCAAGCAGGTATTGCTGGAGAAGGTGGGCGCGGGTCTGCTGTGGCTTCGCGGCGTTGCTCCGGGGGAGGTGTTCCGATGGTGGGTTCCGGGACGCATCGAGTTTCTCGGCAAGCACACCGATTATGCCGGCGGCCGCAGTCTTCTCTGTGTCCCCGAACGCGGGATCTGCGTCGCGGCGGCGCCAAGACAGGATGATCGTTTTCGAGTTCACGACGCTATCACGGGTGAGACGCTCGACGAACGAATGTCGGAGTACGCCTCGCTGGAAGCGACATCGCAGCCAGGGCACTGGTCCACCTACGTGCGCGCCGTCGCGCGGCGACTGGTGCGCAACTTTCCGACGTCGGCGCTCACCGGAGCGGACGTTGTCCTCGCGAGCGATCTGCCCCAGGCGGCGGGAATGAGCAGCTCGAGCGCGCTCGTTGTCGCAACGTTTCTCGCTCTGGCCCGCGTGAACAATCTCCAGTCGCGCGATGCGTACAGGCGCGCAATCCAAACCGGTGAGCAGCTGGCGGAATATCTGGGCACGATCGAGAATGGCCAGAGCTTCGGCGACCTCGCTGGCGAGCGCGGCGTCGGCACCTTCGGCGGAAGTGAAGATCACACGGCGATCCTGTGCGCGAGCGCCGGGACGTTGATGCAGTACGCGTTTTGTCCCGTTCGGCTCGAGCGGACCGTCCCCTTTCCGAAGGATCACGTGCTCGTCGTCGCCACGAGCGGTGTTGCTGCCGAGAAAACCGGAGCCGCGCGCGACCGCTACAACAATCTGTCGACAACGATTTCCGAGATCCTGGATCGGTGGCAGTCGATGACGGGCGAGCGATATCGCACGCTCGCCGCAGCGATCGCCGCATCGCCAGGCGCCCCGGATCGCATCCGCCAGATGCTGGAGGGAGCTGCGCCTGGCGGAGGAGACGAGAGGATCGCGCGATTCGAACACTTCCTGCTCGAGAGCGACACGCTCATCCCGGCAGCGGCGGATGCGCTAGCCCAGAGTGATTATGCGAAGCTGGGCTCGGTCGTGGACGAGTCGCAACGAGCGGCGGAACGACTTCTCGGCAATCAGATTCCGGAGACGAGCTTCCTTGCGCGCCAGGCACGCGAGCTTGGCGCGGTTGCAGCGTCCGCGTTCGGTGCGGGATTCGGTGGCAGTGTGTGGGCGCTCTTGCCACAAAGCGATGCCGTTGCATTTCGGCAGCGGTGGGCTGCCGTGTACTCGGTACGCTTCCCGATGGCGGCGATTCGGTCGGAGTTTTTTGCTACGCATGCTGGGCCGGGAGCGGTGGAGCTGACGTGATACGCCCTCTGTTGCCCCGCTACCCGTAACGAGTAACCCGTAACCCGCTGCCCGTTACCGGCCTACCGCCTTCCCGCCTCCCGCCTCCCGCCTCCCCCGGCTCTATGGTTGTGTGCGTCTTGCACTCATAGTCGCACAATTCATCAATCTGGCGCCAATTTTTTGCATTGCTGAGCTTGAATTCTTGCATTTTTTGCAAACTTCTCTTGACAAGTGGAAACTGGGCCGGTATGCTTTCGGCGAGTCAACAATGCATCTCTCTCGTCCGCTGTCTTCCAATAATCCGGGAAATAATCGCCCGCTCCCACAGAACCTGTGGGACGTATTCGATCATTCCGGGATGAACGCCATGAGATAAGGCCGCACATCAGCTCCAGTTCAATTCGCCCCGCGTTTCGATCGAATGAAAACGCGGGGTTTTTTGTTTTTTCGCAGCAACAACTCTCACCAGTCGCGCCGGAGGAAAACTGTGAAGTGGTTCAAATGGAGCGCAGTGCTCGTCGTACTCGGTTTGCTCGCGTCGCCTGTCGCGCTGTTGGCGCAGGCGGCCGCGGGCGCAAAAATCGATTCCGTGGCAACACAGACCGCCGCCAACACCACGTCGATCAATTTCGTGTGGACGCTGGTCGCTGGATTTCTGGTGATGTTCATGCAGGCCGGCTTCGCGCTGGTCGAGACAGGCTTTACCCGCTCCAAGAACGCGGGCCACACCATGACCATGAACTTCATGGTCTACGCGATCGGCATGCTCGCCTACTGGGCGATTGGCTTCGCGCTGCAAGCGGGCGGGATCGGCGCGCTCAGCACGCTTGGTGGGTACGACAAGATCAACAGCGAGTTCAGCATCCACCTCGCCGGCCACGACTGGGGATTGTTCGGCATGCAGGGCTTCTTCCTGACGGGGGTGGCCTACAACGCGTCCGTCTTCGCCTACTTCCTGTTTCAGATGGTGTTCATGGACACCGCCGCGACGATCCCCACCGGCGCGGCTGCCGAGCGCTGGAAGTTTTCCGCCTTCTGCATCTTCAGCGTCTTCGTCGGCGCCATCATCTATCCGATCTTCGCCAACTGGGTGTGGGGCAACGGCTGGCTCGCGGCACTTGGTAAGAACGTTGGGCTCGGACACGGGCATGTCGACTTTGCGGGATCGTCGGTAGTGCACATGACCGGCGGTGTGATGGCATTGGTCGCCGGAAAACTGATTGGCCCGCGACGTGGCAAGTACAACGCTGATGGAACGGCCAACGCGATCCCTGGACACAACATTCCGATGGCGTTGCTCGGCACTTTCATCCTCGCGTTCGGATGGTTCGGCTTCAACCCGGGCTCGACACTCGCTGGCAGCGACTCGCGCATTGCAGTCATCGCCACCAACACGATGCTCGCAAGTGCCGCGGGTGCAGTGGCGGCGATGATCTACGTCTGGAGACTCTACGGGAAACCCGACCCGTCGATGCTCGCCAACGGGATGCTCGCCGGCCTCGTCGCTATCACGGCACCGTGCGCGTTTGTCACCGCTCCGTCGGCGGTTCTGATCGGTGGTGTCGCGGGTGTGCTGGTCTGCGTCTCCGTCGTATTCATCGAGCGCAAGCTCAAGATCGATGATCCCGTCGGCGCGAGCTCGGTGCACGGCGTCTGCGGCGCCTGGGGAGTTCTGTCACTCGGTCTGCTCGCCGACGGAACCTATGGCGACGGAACGAACGGTGTCGCCGGCGGCGTGAGGGGACTCCTCTACGGCGATCCCGGCCAATTCGGCGCGGAGTGCATCGGAGTGCTGGCGAACATTGTGTTCGTTGGGCTCGCCGCCTACGCCGCGTGGAAGATCACGGGGTGGCTCACTGCGGGTCATCGGGTCTCACCCGCGATCGAGGAGCACGGGCTCGATCTGCCCGAGATGGGAGCGCTCGCCTATCCCGATCAGGCCGATCTGTCATCCGCAGTTGTGATTTCCAACGACGACGCGGTGCGTCCAGCCGCATAAGGAGAATTCCATGAAACTCATTAGCTGCGTCATCCGCCCCGAGCGACTCGGGGCGGTGAAAGAAGCGTTGTTTCAAGCCGGCGTCACTGGCATCAGCATCAGTCGCGTCAGCGGACACGGCGGCGAGCAGGAGGTCGTCGAGCACTATCGCGGTTCGTCGGTCGTGCTCGAGTTCCGGGAAAAGGTCAAGATCGAGATGGCGTGCTCGGAGCCGTTCGTCGAGCCGACCATCAAGGCGATTCTCTCGGCCGCGCACACCGGTCAGGTTGGCGACGGGAAAATCTTCATCCAGCCTCTCGAGCAAGTGATTCGCATCCGCACCGGTGAGCGGGACAACGCCGCGCTTACACCGATCACCGCAGACGCCGTGCAGCGACGTGCACGCCACCTCACACCACTGGTAGCCACGCCATGAGAAAACCCTATTTCGTTGCCCTAACGCTGGCTCTCTCCGCCGCAATTGCAACAGCCCAGAGCACGAAGCCGCCGAACAGCGAGCTGGTTGCTGCCACTCTTCCGCTCGCCGATTCAGTCCGGAAGCCCGCGGACAGCGTTGCCGCTGCCGCTGCACTTCCCAAGTGGTTCGACGATCTCGCCATCAACGCCTTCGTCTCCACCGCGTACGAGTACAACGCCAACCGGCCCACCACCGGGACCAACAGTTACCGCGTCTTCGACTTCAACGACAACTCATTCAATCTCGACGTCGCCGAGGTGGTTGTGCAGATCGCGGCGAGCAAGCCGAACGATGCCGGCTTTCGCGTCGACCTGGCGGCCGGAAATTCAATTCCACAGATCGCAAAGACCCAGGATCAGACGGCGACCCAGTTCGATCTGCAGCAGGCATTCGCCAGCTACATCGCGCCCATCGGCTCCGGCCTCCGCTTCGATGTGGGGAAGTACGTGACGCACCTCGGCTACGAGGTGATCGAGGGATACGACGGCTACAACGACAATTACAGCCGGTCGATTCTCTTCGGCTACGCCATTCCATTTACTCACACCGGGGTCAAAGCGAGCTACGCGTTCTCGAGCAAAGTTGCCGCCATGTTCGAGGTGGTGAATGGCTGGGATCTGCTGCGCGACAACAACCACTCGAAGTCCCTTGGTGCACAGCTCACTCTGACACCAGTGTCGCCACTCACTGTGCTGTTTAACTGGGTGGGCGGCCCCGAGCTCGCCAACGACAATCACACCAAGCGCAACGTCTTCGACGTCGTGACGATTCTCAAGGCGACCAGCTGGCTCACGCTCGGGGTCAACGGCGACTACGGCATTGAGGACGGCACCAGCCGAGTGAATCTCGGCTCTGATGCGATCTGGAAAGGGATCGCCGGCTACGCGGTGGTCGCGCCGACCGAAAAATTCTCCGTCGCGGCACGCGGCGAGACGTTTCACGACGACGGTGGCGCCCGACTGGGGACGGACACGAGGGCGGTGCTGTCGGAAGGCACGCTCACGCCGATGTACAAGTTCACCAGCCACGTGCTGGTGCGCGGCGAAGTGCGCTTCGACAAAGCGAATCAGCCGATCCTCGCCCGGCGCGGAACGCTGAGCGACAAGCAGACGACGGTCGGCGCCAACGTCATCTTCGTGTACTAATGAGGGAAGCGGGAAACTGGAAGCGGGTCACGGGTACGGGAAGCGGGCTACGGATAGCGCGTCACTTCTATCGAGCGGCGAACTCGCTGTCCGCTTCCCGTTACCCGCTGACCGTACCCGTCGCCCGCTTCCCGTTTCCCGCTTGCGCCTGACACTCTAACGACATGATGCAGGCTGACACGCTCGCCCCGGTCGTCCTCGCGCTGGCAGTTGTTCTCGCCGCAGCCAAACTCGGCGGCGACGCCGCCGAGCGTGTCGGGCAACCCGCGGTCCTCGGCGAGCTGGTTGTTGGAGTTCTCGTCGGCAATCTCACTCTGGTCGGCATCGACTGGTTCAAGTTCATCACCGCCAACGCTACGATCGGAGTGCTGGCCCAGCTCGGCGCTGTGATACTGCTGTTCGAGGTGGGACTCGAGTCCACTGTTCGCGATATGATGAAGGTCGGACTGCGGTCGCTGGTGGTGGCCGTGCTCGGCGT
>JBKPDS010000012.1:0-2027 GCA_046727995.1 Gemmatimonadota bacterium | reverse complement strand
TCATCGCCTTCTCAACGCCCTCGCGCAGCCACGTCTCCACGGTCGCTGTCAGCTGCGGCATCAAGTCGAGGATGTCCTCTTTCTCATCTCGCGCGAACGGCGCCAACACAAAATCCGCCAGATTGGGGTAGATGCCTTTTCTCTCCTCACTCGGCCCGACGCCAATGCGCAACCGTGCGTACTCCTGAGTTCCTAAAGCCGCCTCGACGCTCTTCAGCCCGTTGTGTCCGCCGGCGCTACCCTTCGGACGGATTCGTATCCGCCCCACAGGTAGCTGAACTTCATCGACGACGATCAAGAGATCCTTCGCCGGACTCCAGAATGGCCGTCGCACGAAATTCCTGAGCGCCTGCCCGCTCAGATTCATGTAGGTCTGCGGCTTGACCAGCCGAACCTTCGCGCCATCGACTGTTCCATTGGCGACGTGCGACTCGCCGTCTTTCTTCCAGCCGTCAAAATGCCAAACGTCGGCGAGGTGGTCGATCAGCCACCAGCCGACGTTGTGACGTGTCGCGGCGTACTCGCGGCCTGGATTACCTAGACCGACGATGACCTTCAAAGCTTATCCAATAATTACTTCTTGTTGGACTCGCCGCCGCCTTCGCCTCCCTCACCTTCCTCCTCGTCACTCGGGCCCTTACCGATAACTTCGGGCTCGGGCGCAGCTTCAGGCGCACCCTCAACCGCTTCGGCCGCGGGAGTCTCTTCGATCACCGCGCGCGGTGCGGCGACGACGGCCACCGAAGTCTCGGGATCGTCCTGAACCTCGACGCCTTCGGGCAGCTTGATGTCGCTCACGTGCAGCGAGTCACCAATCATCATGTTGCTGACATCGAGCTCGACGTGATGCGGGATGTTCGAAGGATCGACCTCGATCTCCAGCTCGCGCAGGGTCTGGTCGAGGACGGCGCCCTCGAGCCGGACACCTTCGGGAATTCCGGTGAGCAGGATCGGGATACTCACCACGACCTTCTCGCCGGCGACCAGCGCCTGGAAATCGACGTGCAGGATCTGACGCTTGATCGGGTGGCGCTGGATCTCACGAATGAGCGTCTTTGCTGTATGACCGTCTACGGTCACTTCGATCACCGTGCTCTCGGCCTGAATGTGGCCGAGGAGTTTGTCGAGATCGCGGGCGTTGAGTGAGAGCGGCTGTGGATCGCGGCCGTGTCCATAGATCACGGCCGGCACCTGTCCGCGGCTCCGCAGTGTGCGGGCGGCGCCTTTGCCGGTGACGTCTCGGGCCGTCGCGTTGAATGAAACGATTGCCATGCTAATTCATCCTCGAGGCGTGGTGACGATCTTCCACACCCGTTCAATAATGTCCAGTAACGCCGCTGCGAAATCCTTCGCGATCTGCTCGATTGCCTCTGCCATCGGACCCTCTACCCCTCAAACAGCGAGCTGACCGACTGTTCGCTGTGTATGTAACGTATCGCCTTCGACAACAGCTCGCCCACCGACAGCACGCACAGCGAAGCAAACCTCTTCGCCGCCGGAATCATCACTGTATCCGTCACCGTGACTTCCGTGATCGGCGCCTTCGAGAGCCTTTCTACCGCCGGGCCGGAAAGCAGTGCGTGCGTTGCGCAAACGTACACATTCCGCGCGCCGAGATCTTTCAGAGCCTTTGCCGCTTCAGAGACCGTGCCCGCGGTGTCGATCATATCGTCCGTCAGCAAGCAGTCTCTTCCTTCCACTTCACCGACGACGTTCACGATCTCTGACACGTTCGGCTTCGGCCGTCTCTTGTCGATGATCGCGAGCGAACCGTTGAGCCTTTTCGCAAACCCTCTCGCCATCTTTGCAGAACCTACGTCCGGCGCCACCACTACCAGCTCGTGCAAGTTCTTCTTTCTATAGTGCGAAACGAAAACCGGCGCCGCGTACAGGTGATCGACCGGAATATCGAAGAACCCTTGCAGCTGGTGCTGATGAAAATCGAGTCCCAGCACCCGGTTTGCACCCGCCACCGATATCATGTTCGCCAGCAGCTTGGCGCCAATCGCCACCCTCGGCTGGTCCTT
>JBKPDS010000011.1:0-31539 GCA_046727995.1 Gemmatimonadota bacterium | reverse complement strand
GCGTTGATGACTAACGTCGCATCCGCCAGCGCGACGTCCAGACTCTTTTCCACTCGGGCGACATCGCGGAACCGTCGCGCCAGTTTCGCCGCGCGGTCCGGATGGCGCGCTACGACACCCACCCGCGCGTTGGTCCACTGCTCGATTGCGGCGAGCACTGCTGCCGCCGCGCCACCGCTGCCGAGGAGGACGACGTGTGAATCGACGGGATCGCCGCCAAGCAGCGCCTTCGCCGCTGCCTCGAACCCGCCGACGTCGGTGTTGTCTCCGTGCAAACGGCCCGACTCGAACCAGAATGTGTTCACGGCTCCGACTCGCGCCGCGATGTCGCTGAGCTCATCACAGCTGGCGTGCACCGAGAGCTTGTGTGGAATGGTGACATTGCCGGCGGCGTTCTGATCCTTCAGCTGTCGCAGCAGCACCCGCAGCTCGCGCGGCGACACATCGAGGGCTTCGTAGGTAAGCGGAATTCTCGCCGCTCGCAGCGCTGCATTCTGAAAAACGGGCGACAGCGAGTGGTCGACAGGGTGCCCAAGTAACACCAGTCGGCCGGGGAGCTCGCTTACTGCAATTTCAGCTGGCAAGGCGGTCGAACAGCTTCTCCAATTCGCGCTCGAGTACGTCCGCGGTTTGTCGGTACGCCTCGAGGTCGCCGCCATAAGGATCGGTGATACCCATATTGGCGGTCCCGGACGCGTACTCGTCAATCACGTGAACTTTTCCCCGACCACCGAGTTGTTTCACCTGCTCGAGATGACCGGGCGTCATGACAAAAATCAGATCCGCCTCCGATACGATGGCCGGAGTGAGTTTTCGGGCGCGATGGCCGGTGAGATCGATCTCGCGCTCCATTCCAACGAGTAGCGCTTCGTCGGTGGCGGGAACGTTGTCCCACGCGTTAGTCCCCGCGCTCGACACGTTCAGGTCTTTGATTCCGCGCCGCTCGGCGATCTTGCGGGCCAGCGCTTCGGCCATTGGACTGCGGCAGGTGTTGCCGCTGCAGACAAAGAGGAGGTTCATCGCTTAGGCGTCGCCGACCAGGTCGGGAACGCTCTCTCTCAAGGTAGCAGCCGAAATGGCGCCGGGGCGAATGACGCGCGGAAGCCGCCCCGTACAATCGACCACTGTCGATGGGTGGGACTCCTTTAATCGGCCACCGTCCAGAACACGCAAGGTGCCGCGGACGATGGCGTCGTTCCATTGCGTCACGATCTGATCGGCCGCAGTCGCCGCAGGTACGCCGGGGCGATTCGCACTCGTGGAGGTGATCGGATCGCCATGCGCCAGAATGAGACGCGTGAGCGAGCGATGGGGCGTCCAGCGAACTGCGACGCCGCCCTCCGGCCCACGCAGTCGATCGGGCACTCGCTTTTCGCCGCCGGGAAGAACGAGGGTCAACGGCCCTGGCCAGAATCTCGCCGCCAGCATCGAGGCGTATCCCGTCAGGTGCAATCCCAGTCGTGTGATCATGTCACTTCTGGCGACGAGCAGCAGAAATGGCTTTCCAGGGGCGCGTCCCTTGAGGGCGACGAGCTGCTGGACCGAGCGCTCATCGACGGCGCCGCCAAATCCGTAAACAGTTTCTGTCGGGTACGCGAGCACTTTTCCCGCGGCGAGATGAGCGAGCGTTCCATTGATGGCAGCCTCAACCTCCTCCGGCGACCAGAACGGCACGACCATCGGCTGGGGCTTCATTCGCGGAAGATACTTAGCGCCTCCGCCAATGCGAAATCGTTTTCCTCGGTGATCTTGACCGCGCGCTCGCTGCCACGCACCACCACCACCGGCAGTCCGATGTGCTCACAGAGCGCGGCATCATCCGTGGCGACCCTGTCGGCCTCGCGGGCTTCTCGATGTGCGCGCTCGATGACCTGACGTGGAAATGCTTGCGGCGTCTGCGCTCGCCAAAGCCCGAAGCGGTCGACCGTTTCGACTACGTTGCCGCTCGAGTCGACGCGCTTGAGAGTGTCCGACACCGGTAACGCAGCGACAGCGCCGTTTCCTTTACGCGCTTCTTCGATAACTCGCTCGATGGTCTCAGCGGAGACGAGGGGCCGCGCTGCATCGTGAATCACGACTATTTCACATTCAGTGGGGAGGTCCTCGAGACCGTTGGCGACGGACTCTCCGCGATGACGTCCGCCGACGGAAAGCAGCAATCGATCGGAGTCGCTCTGGAATATCCACGGCGGCGGGTCACCGACGTACTCGCGCGGCAGCACGCACACGACCATCGCCACGTCGGGCCGCGCCTGGAAAGTCTGAATGCTGTGCAGGAGCATCGGCTTTCCCGCCACCCAGCGGAACTGCTTCAGCTCGGCGGATCCGGCCCTTGTTCCGCTACCAGCGGCAACAATTATGACACCGACGTCGCGCTTCATTGGGCGGGAGGCGGGAGGCGAGAGGCGAGAGGCGGGAACGGCGAAGCGAGAGGAGGGAACGGCGAAGCGGGGATGCGAAAGCAGCGACGCCCCGCACCGCTCTTCCCGTCTCCCGCCTCCCGCCTCCCGCCTCCCGCTTTAGCCGTGGAAAAGCCGCCCGAACAGATCATTGATCGTGCGGACACCGACGACTTCAATTCCTCGCGCACTCTTCTTCGGAATTCCCCGTTCGGCCATGTACGCCATCGTCATTCCCATCTTTGCCGCCTCTCCGAGCCGACGCTCCGCCTGTGACACCGGTCTGATCTCGCCGCCGAGCCCAACCTCTCCCAGGAAAATCGCCGAGTTGGCGACGGGACGATCGTAGACGCTGGACGCCAGCGCGCTTGCCACCGCCAGATCGCCGGCCGGCTCCTGCATCCGCACCCCGCCCACGACGTTGAGAAAGACATCGAGCTGCGAGAAAGATAGGCCTGCCCGTTTGTCGAGCACAGCGAGCAGCAGCGCCAGACGTCGCGCGTCATAGCCCGTGCTGACCCGCTGTGGCGTTCCGAATCCCGCTTTCGCCGCCAGGCCCTGGATCTCGATCAGCACCGGTCTCGTACCTTCGAGCAACGCGGTCACCGCGCTACCCGATGCATTGGACAGTCGATCGCCGAGGAACAGCTCTGACGGATTCTCGACGGCGATCAACCCTTCTTCGGTCATTCGGAAAACGCCGATCTCGTCGACGCTGCCGAACCGATTCTTGGTGGCGCGGAGGACGCGGTGCTCCAGCATCCCTTCGCCCTCGAAGTAAAGAACCGTGTCGACGATGTGCTCGAGCGTTTTTGGACCCGCGATCCCACCGCCCTTGGTCACGTGGCCGACGGCAAACACCGTCGTCTCCGTCTCCTTCGCAAACCGCATCAGCCGCGCCGCGCACTCGCGCACCTGTCCGACGTTGCCAGGCGCGCCCTCCAGATCAGAAGTAAAAACTGTCTGGATCGAGTCAATCACAACCGCATCGAGCTTCTGGGCGCTCGCCGTAGCAATGATCGTTTCGAGCAGCGTCTCATTCAGCAGCGCGACATCCTCGGCCGAGCCATGCAACCGCTCCGCCCTCAGCTTCACCTGCAACGCCGATTCTTCGCCCGACACGTAAAGCGTCGAGTGCCCAAGCTCCTGCAGCCGTCCGGCAACCTGAAGCAGGAGCGTGGACTTGCCGATCCCAGGCTCTCCGCCCACGAGCACCATCGAGCCGGGCACGATCCCGCCGCCGAGGACGAAATCGAATTCCTTGATTCCCGTTTTGAGTCTGCGGCCGGCGGAGCTCTTCACATCGCGGAGCCGCTGCGTTGGTGCAACGCTTCCGCCTTCCGCCATCGACTTGGCGCCTTGCACGCGTCTGCCGGATGCAGTCGCCGATGCGCGAGGAGTCGCCATCTCCTCTACCAAAGAATTCCACTCACCGCACACGTCGCAGCGCCCCGCCCACTTCGGGTGGTCAGCGCCGCAGTTGGTGCAGCGATAGACGGTTCTTGCCTTGGGACTCACTGCGGCGCCAAACGGGGCGACAGATTCTCGAAGCGGGTGTAGGTCTTGTTGAAGTAGAGGTTGACGAATCCAGTCGGGCCGTTGCGCTGCTTGCCGACGATTATCTCGGCGCGGCCCTCGAGTGAGTTACCGTCCTTGTCCGTCGGTCCATCGTACATCTCCTGGCGGTAGATGAACATCACCAGGTCGGCGTCCTGCTCGATGGCGCCGGATTCACGAAGATCCGAAAGCTGCGGCCGCTTGTTCTCGCCCGTCCGCTGCTCGGGAGCGCGCGACAACTGCGACAGCGCAACGACCGGAATTCTCAGCTCGCGGGCGAGCGCCTTCAGTGACCGCGAGATGTAGCTGATCTCCTGCTGCCTGCTCTCCGTGTTGAGTGGGCCTTGCATCAGCTGCAGGTAGTCGACGACGACCATTCCGATATTGTTCTCCATCTTCAGGCGCCGCGCCTTGGAGCGCATCTCCAGCAGATTCATCGCCGGCGTGTCGTCGATCCAGATCGGCGCGTGACTCAGGATTCCCGCCGCCCGCCCCAGTCGAACGAACTCGTCGTCGTGCAGTTTGCCTTTGCGCAGTCGCTGGGCATCGACGCGACCTTCTGATGTTAACAGCCGCTGCACCAGTTGCTCCTTGCTCATTTCCAGGGAGAAGAAGGCAACCGGGACATTGTTGTCGAGCGCTGCATTCTGGGCGATGTTGAGCACGAAAGCCGTCTTCCCCATCGAAGGCCGGGCGGCGACGATGATCAGATCAGACGGTTGGAAACCTGCCGTAAGCTCGTCGAGATCCTTGAACCCGCTCGCCACACCCGTAATCGATCCGCCGCCGCGTTGGATCTCCTCGATGCGTTCCATCGTCGGCCAGAGCAGCTCCTTGATGCGCATGAAGCCCTCAGCGCCGCGGCTCTGGTTGACCTCGAAGATCTTGTGCTCGGCTTCATCGAGCAGTTCGGTGGCTGGAGATCCCGACTCGAATGCCTCGGCGACGATCGCAGTGGATACCTCGATCAATCGGCGGCGGAGAGCCTTCTCGCGAACGATTTTGGCGTGGTACTCGACGTTCGCCGCCGTCGGAACTGCATCGACGAGGAATCCTATATAGTCTTTCCCGCCGCTCGATTCGAGGGACCCTGAGCGCTGCAGCTCCTCGGACAGCGTGAGCGGATCGACTACATCGCCACGCTCGGAGAGGCTGAGCATCGCTCGATAAATCCGCCGATGTCCCTCGCGGTAAAACATCGAGTCGTCGAGGAATTCGGTCGCGCGCAGGATGGCATCGGGATCCATGAGCATCGCTGACAGGACCGCCTGCTCCGCGTCTTCGGAGTACGGCGGTCGGCGATCGCGATAAGGATCACGAGCGGGCGCTGCTATCGAGAATTCTACGGGCGAGCTTGACATCTTCCCATGTTGGTCGCTTCCAGCCTGGATTGCGCAGGAGAGCGGCCGGGTGATAGGTGACGACGAGCGGTATGCCGTGGTACTTGTGGACTAGCCCACGGAGTTGACCGATCGGAGTTTTTGTGTTTAGGAGAGTTTGGGCAGCGAAGGTTCCAAAAGCAACAATGACTTTTGGCTTGATCACCTCGAGCTGCCTGATCAGATAAGGACTGCACGCTTCGACTTCTTCCGGTCGCGGATTTCTATTGCCGGGTGGCCGATGTTTCAGAACATTGCAAATGAAGACCTGCTCTCTGGTTAGGTCGATCGCTGCGAGAATCTTGGTGAGCAGCTGTCCTGCCTGACCGACGAAAGGCCGGCCCGTCTCGTCTTCTTTTGCGCCCGGCGCCTCGCCAACGCAAACCATCTTCGCCTTCGCGTTTCCTTCTCCGGGCACACCCTGGGTCGCCGTTTCATACAACGGACAGCGAGTGCACTTGTTCACCTTCTTCGCGATTTCGTCGAGCGAATCGAGCCTGTCGATTGCGCTTGGAATCAGCTCCGCTTCTTCAGCGGCGACAACAATTCCCTTCTTGAAGGCCATGTCACTCGAGGTTTCAGGCGCAGCCGTTGGCTCGGTTGATTCGATCGCCGCGCCGGGTTTTGTCGTCACTGGGGCGTCAACATTCACGCCAGCCTGCCGCAACGACGCACGCCAGTCCTGCACTTCCTCCCCTGAAATCTCTTCAGCCAACTCGCGCAAGCTCGGTCGGCGATGATGAGGGCCTGGACGACCGGCGGCGCCGAGGAGCCGCATCACTTCGTCGACGTTGAGGCTGTCGAGAACGAGCTCGGACTCGCCCAGCTCGCGGCGCTGCTCCAGGTAGCGCCGCAGCATTGCCCTAGCGTCCACGCAGCTCCTCTTCGACGCGATCGAGCAGTAAATCCGCGAGATCGGTCTTGGACATCAGCTCCAGATCCTCCTGAGCGCCGTTGCGGCCGATCACCGTCACCCGATTGGTGTCGACGCCGAAGCCGGCGCCCGGCTCACGGGCATCGTTCAGCACGACGAGATCGAGGTTCTTCGATTCCAGCTTCTCTTTGGCGTTCTTGACGCCGTCACTCGTCTCGAGCGCGAATCCGACGATCAGGCTGTTCTTCTTTCGCCTCGAGATGGTGGACTTGAGAATGTCTTCGGTGGGTTCGAGCTCGATCTTTGGTGCGGCGCGACCGCGGAGCTTCTTGATCTTTTCTCCGGCCTCGCTTGCCGGCCGAAAATCGGCCGGAGCCGCCGCCATGATGAGAACGTCGGCGCTCGGCAGCTCCTCGCTTACTGAATGCGCCATCTCCTGGACGGTCTCAGTCTTTATGACTTGAAGCTCGGTCGGTAGCGGAATGTCGACGTGGCCGGTGATGAGAGTCACATCGGCGCCGCGCCTCCAGGCGGCACGCGCCAAAGCGACGCCCATTTTTCCACTGCTGTGATTGGAGATGAACCGAACCGGATCGATCGGCTCTCGCGTCGCGCCGGCGGTGACAATGATTTTCTTTCCTTTGAGTCCCGACCTGGTCTCCAGTAGCCGCCCGATCTGACTCATGATCTCTTCGGGCTCGGGCATTCTTCCCGGGCCGGTGCCTTCTCCCACTGCCAACGGCCCCACAGCCGGTTCGAGGACTTCGTAACCCAGCGACCGAGCTTGCGCCACGTTTCGCTTCGTCTGCGCATGTGCCCACATCCGGTCGTTCATCGCCGGCACCAGCAGAATCTTCGAGGTTGCCGCCAGCAGGCACGCCGTCAACAAATCATCTGCCAGGCCGTGCGCGGCGCGGCCGATGAAGTCCGCCGTTGCTGGAGCGACGACGATTACGTTTGCCTCGCGCGCGAGACGGATGTGATCGAGGGCGTGGCCGGGCCCGAAGATTTCTGTGTGGACCGGCCGGCCGGTGACTGCTTCGAAGGTGATTGGCCCCACGAACTCGCGCGCACCGCGAGTCATGACCACATCGACCTCAGCTCCCGCTTGTGTAAGCAAACGCGCCAGCCACACTGACTTGTAGCTGGCGATGCCCCCGGTGATGCCGAGGAGGATCCGACTGCCTGCGAACGGACGCGCGGTAACTACTCCGTGCGGCGGCGCGGCACGACGCGATACTCGACCTCACCGTCGGTGAGCTCCTCGAGTGCGCGCGTGGTGAGCTTCTTTTCGCCCGGCGCTGAACGATCGCGCGGGAATTCGTTGAGGACGCGCGCGTACTTGGCGGCGACCAGAACTCCCAGATACTTGTTCGTCGCGTGCTTGGCGACTTCGTTCGGAATGAAAACCTGCATTACTTCCTCGTTGAGTATTGATCGATCGCGCGCTGGATGCCGTTCATCAGCTCCTTGACGCGACTATCGAGCTCCGGATTCCTGGAGCGCTCGAACCGCTGGCCCTTGCCATCGATGATGTCCGAGACCGCAGTGACGGCGGAGTCGAGCTCGTCGTTGACAATCACGTACGGGTACAAATCTATCGCTTTCAGCTCCTCTTTGGCACTCCGAAAACGCCGAATCAAAGCGTCTATATCCTCGGTTCCGCGGGCTTCGAGACGGCTGATGAGCGCTTTCGATGACGGTGGCAGAATAAAAATGAGAATCGACTCCGGAAAGGCCTTGGCGAACTGCCTGGTTCCCTGGACGTCAATGTCCATTATCACGCTGCGGCCAGAAGCTAGCACTCGCTCTACTTCCGCGCGCAACGTTCCGTATAGATGGCCATGAACCGTCGCCGACTCGGCAAATTCACGAGCGCCCTGGCGCTGTCTGAACTTCTCCTCGGTCAGGAAATAGTAGTCCTTCCCTTCAGTCTCACCCGGACGGGGCGGTCTGGTGGTGCAGGAGACCGAGTAGCCGACGTCTTTTCTGCTGGCGAGAAGCTTGTGCGCGATGGTCGTCTTCCCGCCGCCGGAAGGCGAAGAGAGGATGATCGGAACCGGCATTACTCGAGGTTCTCGACCTGCTCGCGGATGCGTTCCAGCTCTTCCTTCGTCGCGATCACGTCTTCCTGGATCTGGGCATCGCTTGCCTTGCTGCCGATGGTGTTGGCTTCACGCACCATCTCCTGGAGGATGAAACCGAGCCGCTTGCCCACGGGATCTGCCGTGTTCGACTGCGCCGTCTCGCGAAATGCCGCCAGATGCGAACGAAATCGGTCGAGCTCTTCGGCGACATCGAGCTTGTCCGCGAGAATGGCGATTTCCTGAGCGATCCGCTGCGGATCGGCTCCTGCCCCGCCCATCAGTTCACCCACGGTGCGCTTCACTCGCTCATGTTGCTCCTTGAGGCGAATCGGCGCTCTCGTCTCGATTCGCGCCAGACGCGACTCCACTGCGCCAATTCGCTCCAGCAGAAACGCAGCGAGGAGCGCGCCCTCTGACCGGCGCATGGCAATCAGATTGTCGGCGGCTTTGGCGACGATCGCCGCCAGGGCTTCGCCGGCCGCGGAATCCATTTCCTCGCTCGGCGTGGTGACGACATCGGGGAGTCGCAGGAGCGTGGCCAGGTCGACTTCACCTCCCAGCGAATGCTTCTTCTGCAGCTCCTTCAGCTCGGTGGCGTATTGCGCCAGCCTTGCCTGATCGATCACCGGGGCACTTGCTGTCTGCCTATCGACGCGAGCCGTCAACGTGACGTGGCCGCGCGCAATTTTCTGGCGCAACAGCTCGCGGATCTCGCCCTCCCACCGGGCAAAGGAGCTGGGGAGCTTGAGGTTCGGACTGAAGAACCGATGGTTGACGGTCCTGATCTCGACGCTCGCGCGCGCGTCGCCAACGGTGCCGTCGGCAGCGCCGAACCCAGTCATGCTGGATATCATGTGAGGTGGGCTATCCTACGACGCTACAATGGGTTTGTCAATTCCAGAAATCCCATCTGACACCATAGGTCGCCAGCACGCGCGGCATCTCGAATCCGGGCACGATCTCGTAGAGGTAGCCGAGGATGTTCCGCTGCTGGTAGCTGAGGACGGCACGCAGGATTCTTATCTCGAGGATTCCCGAAACTGTTTTCGTCACCCCTGTCTCGACGGTTCCGGCGGTCAAAGGAAATTGGGTGTGGCTGCGGTACTCGAAAACTCCTGCCGCCCTCACTTCGAAATCTCCGCGGGGAAATCGCTTGGCGAAGTTGTTGGAGTAGTTGATCTCTGATCTGCTCTGGTATTTCGGTAGATACGAGTCGCTGTACGCCCACTGAGTGACCCAGGCATCGACACCGAATCCGGCGACAATTGGACCTCGCAGCGACGCGGTTCTGGCCGAAATCCTTCCCGACGGTGTTGCCAATAGCAGTGTGTCATACGCGAGCGGTGCAAGACCCGTCGTTTTATCAGTGCTTATGATTCCGCCCGATAGCCAGGGCCCGAAGAGTTTTATCGCTGCCTCACCCCTGAACGAAGTCAGGCTCGGTAATGAAGAACCACCGGAATTGCTGGGGATGGATTGGCTGAGAGATCCTGAGATCGCGAAGAACGGTAACGGCTGGAGGCGGATGCCGGCGTCGGCATTGGTGGTTTTCCTGAAACCATCGTGCTCAACGAAGCCGCTAAGCGCGCCGATGGGACTGACCAGATCGACCCGCGCACTTGCGCCATTGTAAGTCACGCCGTTCAGAGCGCGTAGCCGATCGCCGGCTTCGAGGCGCAGTGCGCCGAGGGTGAGCCCCCCGCTGAAGTTGTATTGTGTTTCCAACGCCCTTCGCTCGAGCGTATCGGCGAATGCAGCGGCGCCGACGGTGCGGTCGGGGGCCGTCGTCCCCTTGAATCCCAAAGAGGCAACTGTGATTTGCGCCCACGGCCCGCTGCCCACACCACCGACGGCGGCACGGAGATAGGCATCGGTGTAAGTAGCATCGAGCGCGAGAACCGGTGGCCGACCCTCGACGGGGATCGCGCGCTCAATGCCTCTTGTCGGGTGATGCCGAATCACGAACCCGTCGATGCTCCACTTTTTTTTCGCGACGCCGAGTCGTCCCAGGAGGGAGAGCGCGTCACCGCTCCCCGCGAAGCGCGGGCTGGTGACTCCGTACTGCTGCCCGGCAAACTGGAGAACTCCGCCGTTGTCGAGACGCTTGCCGTAAAACCCGCGGTACAGATTCGTGTCCTCGTTGCCGGTGGCAACGTCGGCACGGGTATAGGGATCGGTGTTGTCGACGCGCCAGCTGCGCATGTAGATGCGCAGCTCACTCCCGGTTCTCTCGATGCTCAAATGCTCGAGAGTCCACAACTGCACCGAGGACAGATCGAGCACGCCCCCTGTCCTGCTATCGAGGTTGTCGATCTCGATGCCGTCGTAGAAAATCCGGACGCGCCGAAAATCACCGCCGTAAGTCGCCGTTTGTGGAGTAGCGAGCCAGCCGGATCGGAAAGTCGTGACTCCCGGGATTCGGTCGAGCAGATCGACCACCGTCAATGCGCCGGTCGCAAAAAGCTGCGATCGATTCCATTCGTACTGCGGTCCGATTTCATAGAGAGCCGGATCAGCGAAGCGTCCGATCGGCGCCTTGATCGTGTCGGGCTTTACGCGAGTCGTGTCGGGCCCAGAGTCGGTCTTCGGCTTCGGTGGGATGGGCACTTCACTAGCGGGTGGCGGAACGACCTGCGCACCCACTATTGCGAGTGGCGCGTACAAAAGCGCCCCGGCCACGAGGCCGAGGCGGGTCGAGATGCGCATCCTCCAGATGGCGCTGCTCAGCGAGCTCTCCCGCGAACGAATTCGATGAAGGTACCCGTTGGAACTCCCGTCGGTCCCTTTGGAATCGTAACCAGATCGGTCTCCGAATAGGCGGTGCCGGCGATGTCGAGATGCGCCCACGGATATCCCTCGGCGAATTCCTTGAGGAACATCGCCGCCGTCACCGCCCCGGCCGGTCGTCCTCCCGAGTTCTTGACGTCGGCAACGTCGGATTTGATGAGATCCTTGTACTCGTCCCACAACGGTAGCGGCCACCCCGGCTCGCCCGCGCGCTTTCCTGCTGCAAGAATCTCCGCGATGAGAGTGTCGTCGCTCGAGAAAACGCCGCTGGCGGTGTGACCGAGAGCGATGACGCAGGCGCCGGTGAGCGTTGCGGCATCGATAACGACATCGGGGTCGAAGCGGTTGGCGTAGGAAAGACAGTCGGCGAGGACGAGGCGACCCTCGGCGTCGGTGTTGATGATCTCGATGGATTTCCCGTTCTGCGCCTTCACTACGTCGCCGGGGTTCATTGCCGCGCCGGAAGGCATGTTCGTCGTGGCGCCGACGATGCCGACGACGTTGACCTCCGGCTTGATCTGTCCGATTGCCTCCATCGTGCCGAGCACGCCCGCTGCCCCGCACATGTCGAACTTCATGAATTCCATCCCCTGCGCGGGCTTGATGGAAATGCCGCCGCTGTCGAAGCACAGTCCCTTGCCGACCAGGACCACCGGTTTCGCGTTTGGCTTTCCACCTTTGTATTCGAGGGCGATGAGCTTGGGATCCTGCGGGGTTCCCTGCGCGACGGCCAGGAACGATCCCATTTTTTCTGCTTCCATCTCACGGCGTCCGAGCACCGTGATCTCCATATCGTACCGCTTTGCGATTTCTGATGCCGTCTGCGCCAGATATTCCGGCGTACATAAGTTGCCCGGCATCATCGCCAGTCGACGCGCGAGACTGTGGCCGGAACCGATCGCCTGGCCGTTGCCGAGCGCGCGCCGTGTGTCGTCGGTGTTGTTGGTAAGAATGCTCGCCCTCTCCAGCGGCTTCTTCCGCTCCGCTTCCGGCGGCGGCGATTTCAAATCGATGTATTCCCAGGCACCGGCAATCAGTCCGATGGTGATCGCCTCGGTCTCCTCGGGCGTGATCTGCCCCGAGTACCAGACCATCTCCCCGACGCCGAGCCGATGCGCATTGCGGGCGGCAAGCGTCGCGGCGCGTCGCAAAGCGGCGCGCCGATCCGTCACCGCACCCATCCCGATAAGCAGCAAGCGCCGCGGTCCTTTGGCAAAGCCGGTGAGATGCAGCATCTCATCGCGCGAGCCGCGAAAATCCTTCATCTCGATGCTGCGGCTAAGCGAGCCCTGCGCGGCGCTGTCGAGGCCGGCGATTCCGGCGATGGTGGGATTTTCGGGAAGCGCGATTACGAGAAGGCTGGTGCCGACTTCGGCCGCGCTCCCGGAGTTGATGCTGACGGCCAGCACCAGCTAGCTCTTCATTCCGGCAATCACCTGATCGCCAAAAGCGGAAGTTGAGACTTCGGTCGCGCCCGGCATCTGACGCGCCAGGTCATAGGTCACACGCTTCGACTTGATGGCGTTCTCCATTCCCTTGATGATCAGCGCCGCCGGTTCGTCCCAGCCCATATACTCGAACATCATTACGCCGGAGAGAATGACGCTGCCGGGATTGATCTTGTCCAGATTCGCATACTTGGGCGCCGTCCCGTGTGTCGCCTCAAATACGGCTACGCCGTCGCCCACGTTGCCACCCGGCGCGATACCGAGGCCGCCGACCTGCGCCGCGGCCGCGTCGGACAAGTAGTCGCCATTGAGATTCGGCGTCGCAATGACCGAATACTCCGATGGCCGCAACAAGAGCTGCTGGAACATCGAGTCGGCGATGCGATCACGCATGATGATGGCGTCGGCGCGCGCGGTTTGTCCGCCCTTGGCAAGATCCGCCTCAGTGGTGGTATCCTGGGGGAATTTTTCGCGCGCCACCTCGTAGCCCCAATCGCGAAACGCGCCCTCGGTGAACTTCATGATGTTGCCTTTGTGCACCAGCGTCACGGACTCCCTGCACTTCTCGATCGCGTACTCGATCGCCATTGCGACCAGGCGCTTCGAGCCGAACTCCGACATCGGTTTGACACCCAGCGCCGATTTTTCGCGGATGTCGCTCTTGAATTCCTTGCGCAGGTACGCGGCGATCTTCTCCGCCTCGGGCGAGCCCGCCTTCCACTCGATGCCGGCGTAAACGTCTTCGGTGTTCTCGCGGAAGATGACGACGTCGACTTTCTCGGGTTCCTTAACCGGAGCGCCAACGCCCTCGAAGTAGCGAACCGGACGAATGCAGGCGTAAAGATCGAGCACCTGCCGCAGCGTGACGTTGAGCGAGCGGATGCCGCCGCCAACAGGAGTGGTGAGTGGACCCTTGATGGAGACGCGATACTCCTGCATTGCATCGACCGTCTCCTGCGGCAGCCAATCCTGGAACTGCTTGAAGGATTTCTCGCCGGCGAAGACTTCCATCCACGCGACCTTTCGCTGGCCCTGGTAAGCGCGCTCGACGGCCGCGTCGAACACGCGAACCGCTGCTCGCCAGATGTCCGGCCCGGTACCATCGCCTTCAACGAACGGGATGATCGGGTTGTCTGGAACAGATAGCTCACCGTCTTTGTAGGTGATCCCCTCTCCGCGCGGTGGGATTTTGGCGAACTTATACTTCGGCATTGGCTCCTGCGTTACGAGTGCGAATCGCCAAATGTAGTGCAACGGCGCGTCTTCACAAAACCTTGCTTTTGCCAGCAGAACCGCTGTGGATCGCGTATTGGGAATATGTCGCACACAAACAGACTTCTCCAAGCCATCTCCGCCGTAGTCGCGCTGACGGCGGCAGGCTGTGGAACTCCGCGCGTCAACGGCGTCGCCGGCGCGTCTCCCTCACCGAGTGTGCCTTGGACACCACCCGCGGGCGCCGTCAAACCGGAGCCGATGGTCACGCGGGCGCAGATGGAGGCGGTCCCTTCTGACCTTCGCCAACGCATGCAGCAGCTCACGCTCGCCGACGTCGTGGATCTTGCGCTGAGAAACAATCCCGCCACTCGCGCTTCGTGGTCGCAGGCGCGGGCGGCGGCTGATCTGCTCGGGTCAGCACGCGGACAGTATTTCCCGACCGTCAATGGATCGGCGGCGCTCTCACGCATCAAGTCGCCAGCGACCAACGCGCGGCCAGCCGGGATCAGGACTGAATACGGTCCATCGGTCTCGCTCAACTACCTGTTGCTCGACTTCGGTGGCCGATCCGGCTCGGTTGAGAGAGCTCGGCAAAACCTCTTCGCCGCCAACCTCTCGCACAACGCGACGATCCAGAACACGGTCCTGCAGGCACAGGTTGCGTACTTCAACTACATGGCGACTGCCGCTCTGCTCGCCGCCGAGCAGTCAGCGATTGCCGAAGCCCAGGCGAATCTCAATGCTGCGCAGCAGAGAAATCAGGTTGGCCTGGCAACGATAGCCGACGTGCTCCAGGCACGTACCGCGCTGTCACAGGAACAGCTCAATCTCGAGACGACGCAAGGCAATCTCCAGGCGGCGCGCGGGACACTGGCAGCAGCGCTTGGTTTGCCGGCCAACCTGCCGTTCGACCTCGAGCCGCTGGCCGGGGCGATTCCGGTGCGCGCAATGACGCAGAGTGTCGACAGCATCATCAACGAGGCGTTACGTAATCGTCCCGATCTGGCTGCGGCGAGAGCACAGGCTGCCGCCGCCTACTCGCAGGTTCGCGTCGCTCGCTCGGCGGAGCTCCCTTCGCTCAATCTGACTGGAAATGGAGCACGCACTTATACGAGTCCCTCCACGTTTGCCGGTCCTTCGTACTCGGTGGGTGTCGGACTTTCGATTCCGATTTTCAACGGGTTCTCGCATCAGTACGACGTCGCTGCCGCCCGGGCGCAGGCTGACGCGGTCTCAGCGCTCGCCGACCAGACGCGCCAACAGGTCGTCACTGAAGTCTTCGTTTCGTACTACGCGCTCCAGACCGCGCAGCAGCGCGTCACTACCGCTGACGACCTCCTCGCCAGCGCCGAACAATCGGCGCAAGTCGCTGCCGGCAGATACCGCGAAGGAGTCGGCAGCATCATCGACCTGTTGACAGCGCAGTCAGCCCTCGCCGCCGCGAGAGCGCAGCAGGTGCAGTCCAGGTGGCAGTGGTACACGTCTCTTGCGCAACTCGCCCGCGATGCGGGGGTACTTGGAGCACGCGGCGAAACTCCTTTTCCGTTCTCTGCCGACTCCACGGTGTCGCGTCCAACTCCCACGCCAGCTACCAGATGAGCACGCGCAAAATCACCGCGTGCATTGCGGCCGTCTCTGTTGCAGCGATCGCCGCCTGCTCGAACAAAGATCCACAGCGGCAGCCCACGGTCCCGGTGAGCGTTACAACCGTGCGTCGGGTGTCGGTGCCTTACGTCGTCACGGCGAACGGCGTCGCCGAGCCAATGCAGACCGTCGCAGTCCAGGCCCAGGTCAATGGGATCCTGCAGCGCGTCACGTTCTCCGAAGGTCAGGCGGTGAGCGCCGGGCAGGTCTTGTTTCAGATCGATCCGCGGCCTTACATCGCCGTGCTGGACCAGGCGCGCGGCCAGCTCGCGCGCGACGAAGCAACGGCTGCCAACGCGCGGCGGGATGCAACGCGCTACGCGGCGCTGGTAAAACAAGGCTACGTCACGGGCTCTCAGGCGGATCAGGCGGAGGCGACGGCGACGTCAGCAGCAGCAACCGTAGCTGCCGATCGCGCAACAGTCCAAAAGGCGGCGCTCGATGTCGCCAACTGCACCATTCGCGCGCCGATCTCGGGACGGACCGGCAGCCTGCTCGTGAAAATGGGAAATCTGGTGAAGGCCAACAGCGAGCCGCCGCTGGTAGTGATCAATCAGATCCAGCCGATACTCGTTCGCTTCTCCGTGCCACAGAGCCAGTTTCCCGACATTCAGCGCTATTACCGCAGTGGTAACGCGCTCCAGGTGCGGGCGACGCCGTCGGAGGGTTCGGGAGTGCCGATCGATGGCTCGCTCGCCTTCGTCGACAACAACGTCGACTCCACTACCGGAACGGTTCTGCTCAAGGCGAGATTCAGTAACCCCGAATCGACGATCTGGCCGGGACAGTACATGAGTGTTGCGCTCCAGCTGTACGTAGATCCGAACGCGTTGACTTTGCCTGCGGCCGCCGTGATGACGGGGCAGCAAGGCCTGTATGTGTACACCGTCGACTCGACGCTCACCGCCAAACAACGTCCGGTTCAGGTTTCGCGGACGGTTGACTCACTCTCGATCATCGCCAGTGGCTTGCGTGAAGGAGAGCGCGTGGTCGTCGACGGACAGTCGCGCCTGATACCTGGTTCGAAGCTGGTGATAAAGAGCGCCCCGCAAGCCGCGCCTCAAGGAGCACCGCGATGACAGCGCTCTTCATTCGTCGGCCAGTCATGACCGCGCTGGTGATGATCGGCATCCTATTCTTCGGCGCTGTTTCATACACGCGTCTCGCCGTCAGCGACTTGCCGACCGTTGATTTCCCAACGATCCAGGTGAACGCGAATCTCCCCGGGGCGAGTCCAGAGACGATGGCGGCCTCCGTTGCGACGCCTTTGGAGAAGCAGTTCTCGACCATAGCTGGCATCGACAACATGACGTCATCGAGTGGTCTGGGATCTACTTCGATCACCATCCAGTTCTCGCTCGACCGCAGCATCGACGCCGCGGCCCAGGATGTTCAGGCCGCCATCTCCCAGACGCTCCGCAGTCTCCCGCTCGGAATTCTCCCGCCTTCCTATCGCAAGGTTAATCCTGCCGATCAACCAATCCTGTACTTGACGCTGACGTCGAAGACGATGCCGCTTTCGCAGCTCGACGAGTACGGCGAAACCTTCATGGCGCAACGCATCTCGATGGTGCCAGGAATTGCGCAGGTACAAGTCTATGGCGGGCAGAAATACGCCGTGCGCGTGCAGCTCGACCCCACTTCTCTCGCCAACCGCGGGATTGGCATCGACGAAGTAGCGTCCGCGATCAACTCGCAAAACGTCAGCATGCCGACGGGGACTCTGTACGGCATCAACAAAGCGTCTACCATTAAGGCGAACGGACAGCTCCAGAACGCCCAACAGTTCAGGCAGATGGTCGTCGCCTACCGAAACGGCGCCCCCGTTCACCTCGCCGAGCTCGGGCAGGTGCTTGACGACGTCGAGAACAACAAGGTAGCGAGCTGGTACAACGGCGACCGCTCAGTCATCCTGGCGATCCAGCGGCAACCAGGCACGAACACCGTTGCCGTGGCAAACGGCGTGAAAACGCTACTCGCGGCTCTGCGCGAGCAGATCCCACCCAGCGTAGAGATCCACACCCTCTACGATCGGTCCGTGTCGATCGAGGAGTCCGTCGGCGACGTGAAATTTACGCTGATGCTGACACTGTTCCTCGTGGTGATGGTGATCTTCGTTTTCCTGCGCAACGTCTCCGCAACCATCATCCCGAGCCTGGCATTGCCGATGTCACTGATCGGGACGTTCGCGGTGATGTATCTGCTCGGTTTTTCGCTGGACAACCTCTCGCTCATGGCACTGACACTCGCCGTCGGCTTTGTCGTCGACGACGCCATCGTGATGCTCGAGAACATCGTCCGGCATATGGAGATGGGTAAGGATCCGATGAAGGCGTCGTTCGAGGGCTCGGACGAAGTAGCGTTCACGATCCTGGCGATGACGGTTTCGCTCACGGCCGTGTTCATTCCGCTCCTCTTTATGGGCGGGATACTCGGCAGGCTATTCCACGAATTCGCGGTGACGATCGGAACAGCAATTCTCGTCTCGGGCTTCGTTTCATTGACGCTTACGCCGATGCTGGCAAGCAGGTTTCTAAAGCCGCCCTCCCACACTCACGGCCGCTTGTTCAACGCATCCGAGCGGATCTACAGTCGCGTCCTGAGCCGGTACGAATCGAGTCTGGAATGGGTGATGGTCCACAGATTCTCCGCGCTGATGTTCTCGCTGGCGGTGCTTGTAGGAACGATAGTGCTCTACAAGCTGGTACCGACCGGATTCATTCCCACGCAGGACACCGGGCAGATCGTTGCGACGACCGAGGCAGCCCAGGGCACGTCGTTCAAGGATATGGTGAGCCATCAGCAGGCGATCGTCGCGATCGTCGCACGCGATCCCAACGTTGCCGGATTCATGTCGTCGGTGGGCGGAGGAGGAGGCGGGAGTGCAAATCAGGGAAGAATATTCCTCGGGTTGAAACCACGCGGCAAGAGGTTGAGCGCCGATGAGATCGTGAACGAGCTGCGGCCGAAGCTCTCGAGCGTTCCGGGCATGAACGTCTACATGCAGGTACCACCGGCAATCCAGATTGGCGGACGTAGTTCCAAGAGCCAGTATCAGTTTACCCTGCAGGGGACAGACATCGCCCTGCTGGACACGGCGGCAAAGAGGCTGGAACTCCGAATGAGAGACATCCCGCAGATCCAGGATGTCACGAGCGATCTCCAGATCGCGAATCCCGAAGTGAACGTTGCCATCGACCGCGATCGCGCCGCGTCCCTCGGCGTGTCGGCACAGCAGATCGAGAGCGCGCTGTACGACGCCTACGGATCGCGGCAGGTGTCCACGATCTATACGCCGAACAATCAGTACATGGTTATAATGGAGTTGCTGCCCCAGTTCCAGCAGGACGTCAGCGCCCTGCGGATGTTGTACGTGCGTTCGGAGAAGGGTGATCTCGTCCCGCTCAGCGCGGTGGCGAACATCACCCAGGGTGTAGGTCCGCTTTCGATCACCCACGCCGGACAGCTGCCTGCGGTGACGATTTCCTTCAACACCAGACCTGGCGTGGCTCTCGGTCAGGCGACGGCCGCAGTGGAAGCAGCGGCGGCGACGACTGTCCCTTCGACGATCACAATGAGCTTTTCCGGAACCGCGCAGGCGTTTCAGGCGAGTCAGCAGGGGCTTCTCGCCCTGCTCATTCTCGCGATCTTCGTCATCTACATGGTGCTCGGCATCCTCTACGAGAGCTTCATCCATCCCGCAACAATTCTTACGGGACTTCCTTTCGCCGCCTTCGGGGCGCTCATAGCTCTCTCGATTTTCAGAATGCCGCTCGACGTTTACGGGTTCGTTGGACTGATATTGCTCGTCGGCATCGTGAAGAAAAACGCCATCATGATGATCGATTTCGCGCTCGAGGCGGAACGCACCCAGCACATTCCGCCGGCAAAGGCGATCGTTCACGCCGCGAGCGTCCGCTTCCGTCCGATCATGATGACCACGTTTGCGGCGCTGATGGCGACCCTTCCAATTGCATTAGGTCGCGGAGCTGGTGCGGAGGCGCGGCGTCCACTCGGCGTCGCGGTCGTCGGAGGCCTGGCGTTCTCACAGCTTGTGACGCTGTATGTGACGCCGGTGTTTTACACTTACTTCGACGAGTTGCCGGAGAGAGTCCGCTACTGGACTCGTCGTGGTTACGCGAGGCTGCGCGGCCAGCCCGTGCCAGCGATCGGGCCACGGGAACAGCCTACATCGAGAGTCGCATAGAAAACTGCCAAGTACGACTACCGGCTAGGGGCGATGAGCCGGTAGTCGTATGTGGCAGTTAGAGTATCGTCGATCCACCAACATCTATACCGGCGGCCGCAGCATCATCACGAGATCCTCGGCGGAGTCCTTGGCCTGGAAATAGTTGTCTTTGCTGCCGATGAAGTGAACGGCGCGGTAGGTCTGAAAGTCCTGAACGTATGCAACATTCTGAGCGTTAATCCAAACAACGCGACTGTTCGTGTCCGTGACTCCGACCCATCTCATCTGGCCTCCAGAGTTCCAAAGCAGAAAATCGGGACGAGGATCGTAAGGCCATTCGGCCGCGGGATTGTGAGTCCGTCCCGTGGCTTATTATCGAGCGTTTCGCGGCGCTAATGCAAGGCAGCTGGTCGGCAGTCACCGACTGCGCCGCGGCCCAGACTTCTTTGGCGGACCTCCCTCTGTCGCCCACTAGCAGAACCTTACGGGAAGCTTACATTAGCGTTCTCTCGCCTTCACACGGCGCCTCCTGCCGACGCCAGCGCGATCCCGAGACCACAAGGGACTTCCTAGCAATATCGCGTTGTCATAGACACAGGAGGCCTCATGAGCGTCTCGCAAACGCGACTAGTCCCGTTGGTCGTTGGTGCTTTCTCCTTCCTTGCGTGCGGACCCGAGCCCGACGCGCCGGCGTTAGTCGGACTCCAAGTCCAGACACAACATCTCGACGCACAACGTTTCGCAAACTCCGAATGGTCCGCACCGGTGAACCTCGGAGCGACGATCAACACTTCCGCCAACGAGCAGGGCCCGTCACTGTCGAAAGACGGACTCACTCTCTACTTCGGCTCAGACCGAGCCGGTGGATCGGGCTCATTCGATCTTTGGGTGGCACGGCGTGCTTGCTCAGATTGCTCGTGGGAGCCGCCTATAAACCTTGGACCGGTCGTCAACAGCGCCGCCAGTGAGACCGGACCCGGCCTCTCGATCGACGAACACATGCTTTTTTTCACGAGCACGCGGCCCGGCGGACAGGGCCTGGCCGACATTTATCTCTCTCACCGAGCCAACCCGAATGACGACCTTGGCTGGGAGTCACCAGTGGGGCTCGGCCCTGACGTCAACACGGCCGCGTCCGAGGCGGGTGCGGAGTATTTGCAGAGCGCGGAGGACGGGGCTGCCAACCTCTATTTCAACAGAGCGCCGTTGAACGGGACCGCGGATATCTATTTTGCCCCGATAACTCGGAACGGTGAGACCCGCGGACCTGCGACATTGGTCTCCGAGCTCAGTGACCCGACTGCCACAGATCAGGGCTCGACGCTGCGCGCCGATGCCAGAGAGATCTTTTTCTTTTCCAACCGGTCCGGTGGGTCTGGGGGTAACGATCTGTGGACCTCCACCCGCCGTAGTGTCCACGACCCCTGGTCAACCCCGGCGAATCTTGGGAGCCCGATCAACTCCGTGGCGGCCGACCAGCAGCCCGGTTTGTCGAGCGATGCCAGGACGTTGGTCTTTGCCTCGAGTCGGGCCGGCGGTTTCGGCGGTACTGACATCTACCTAACCACTCGGACATCCAGTGGCAAGGAGGCTCCATGACAACCACGCTTCGAAAGTTGACCTTGCTTGCCCCTCTCACCATGGCGCTCGCCTGTGGCACAGAGTCCGACCGGCTTCCCTCTGGGATCTCGGCGTCCAATCGGGTTCCCTCCGGTCCCTCACAGTCGTCCTTCGCCAATTCAGAGTGGTCCGCGCCCGTGAACGTAGGTGCGCCGGTCAACACTTCCGCTGGTGAAATGAACGCAGCGCTTTCGCCGGATGAGCTAAGTCTCTACTTCACTTCGAACCGAGCCGGCGGCCTCGGCCTTACCGACATCTGGGTCTCACAGCGCGACTGCGCCACCTGCCCTTGGCAAGCGCCCGTGAACCTGGGAGCGCCCGTGAACAGCGCAAGCCAGGACGCCGGACCCAGATTGTCCATCGACGGACACCTACTCTTCTTCCAGAGCGACCGACCTGGCGGGCAAGGCTTGCCGGACCTGTATGTGTCGCGACGGAATAACCCCAACGATGACTTCAGCTGGGGCGATCCCAGAAACCTTGGCACTGTCGTGAACACCGCGACAGCCGAGCAGGCCGCAGACTATCTCCAGAGCGCCGAAGACGGGGCGGGCAACCTGTATTTCAACCGCGGAGTTGCCAACGCGACAGACCTTTACTACGTGGCGGTGACACGGGACGGCGAAGCTCGTGGCCCCGCCGTTCTCGTTACCGAACTCAGTGACCCGGCCTTTTTGGACCAGCACGCGAGCGTGCGCAAAGATGGAAGGGAGGTTTTTCTTGCTTCTCAGCGCCTCGGGGGTTTCGGCGGGTTCGATCTCTGGACGTCCACTCGCGACAATGTGCACGCACCGTGGACCGCGCCTGTAAATCCGGGCTCTTCGCTCAACACCGCAGCCAATGAGATGCAGCCCAGTCTTACCGGCGATGGTCGAACGCTCCTCTTCACCTCCGATCGGCCAGGCGGTCTTGGCGGCAACGACCTCTGGATATCAACGCGTACGACTAGCGGCCATTAGCGGCAATGCTTCGCAACTTGCAAAAAAGGGCACCGGAACGTGACGTTCCGGTGCCCTTTTCTTGTTAACGGGTAAGCAGTACCCGGGACGAGAATCGAACTCGTAAGGCCATAGGCCGCGGGATTTTGAGTCCCGTGCGTCTACCAGTTCCGCCACCCGGGCGCGAAATCAATGTACTAAATCGCGCGCGCTCTCACGAGAGTTCGTGCGTCGCTTCCAGATAAAGAGCGCTGCGATTCCGATGACCAGCACAATCAGTATGACAATGCTGACGCGCGAGATGTAGGTCTCCAGCAACGGCAGGTCGCGCCCGAAATAATACCCGAGCCATCCGAAGACGATCGCCCAGATCACGCTGCTGAGGGTGTTGTACGTCACGAACTTGGTGAACGACATGCAGGCGGTACCAGCGATGATCGCCGCCCAGGTGCGCAGTATCGCGATGAAGCGTCCGAAGAGAATCGTCTTGGCGCCGTTCTTTTCGAAGAAGGCATGCGCGCGGTCGATGTGAGATTGCCGGACGCCAACGTATCCGCCGTAGTGGACGAGGAGCGGCAGCCCACCCTTGATTCCGATCCAGTAGCCAAGCACGCCGCCGACGATCGCGCCGGCGGCGCCGAGGATGATGACGATGTAAATGGAGATGTGGCCGAGCGACGCGTAGGCGGCGGCCGTCACCAGCGCGATCTCTCCCGGAAGCGGAACACCGAGGCTTTCCAGCATCACCAGCAGCACCAGCACTGGATATGTGTAAGTCTGGAGCAGCCGCGTCAGATGGTGAGCGAAATCCGGCATGCTCTAAGCTAACGGCAGCGGCTAAGTCAACCGAAGACTGCCGGCTGCCGATTGCTACCCGCCGACTGTTGCCGCGCTTTTAACGGATTTTTTTCAGTCCCGGTCGGATTCCTCTGGGGACCATCCCGCGTTGAGCGGGATCCTGACGCGCCAGCTCCTGCGCGCGCCGGCGGAATTGCTGCTGGAGCGCGATGTACCGGGCGCGCTGCACCGGAGTCATGAACCGCGCCAGATCTTTCTGCTCCTGCTGCACAGTTGCAATGCGCTGCTGCTGCAGCTGGAGCGACTGGTCGATCAGGGTGTTGACGTGGTCCTGATTCGGCGACGGCGAAGTCAGCTCCATTCGCAACTGCTGGCGAGTCTGGCGCTCCTGCATCGCGATCCGATTGAGCTCCGGCGCGAAGCGCGCGTTCGACTGCTCGAGCTGAGTCATCTGGCCGTCGCTCAGTCCAATGCGCTGCTGCGCCAGCTTCGCCACGCGCTCCCGAAATTGCTGCTCGAGCGCGGGGCGATTGGCGTTGGCCGGCGCGGCGACATTTTGCGCGAAAGCGGCAGCCCCGCTCAGCGTCAAGGCGACAGTGGCCAGTCGAACGGATCGCTTCATCCGCTTAATCATGATCAAAGACTGTCTCCGCTGTCCACGGCGATCACCGGCTCCGGCTCGGTGGACGGCAGCGCGTCGAATTGATTCATGTCGTTCATCAACTGAACGAGATTGCCATCGCTGAGGCCATCGATGTCGCTGGCAAGAGCCAGCGCACGTGGATGCGCCGGCGCCGGCGCTTCGACCTTCGTTACTGGCGTCGGCTGCGAATCCTTCGCCGTCGTCGCCGGGATCACTTTGACCGGCTCCGATCCCGTGCTGGCAACCTGTGCCGGAGTGGTCTTCAACTGCTTCGAGATCAGAAGCGACCCGCCGCCGACGAAAACCAGAATCACCGCCGCGGCGACGAGCCACGACACCATTCTCGAACGCGCCGGTGCCTCGACACCAGGCACGATCATACGGTACGGCGGAATCTGACGTACGACGCGATCGACATCGATCGCGGGTGCGAAAACCGCCGCGCCCTTCACCGTCCGAATGACATCCAGGTCCTCCCGGCAGCTCTCGCAGGTGGCGAGGTGCGCTTCGACGCGCCGTCTCTCGCGACCATCCAGTGAGCCGTGCAGCAAATCAGGAAGCATTTCCTGGATTTCAGTATCAATGCACTTATTCATCTTTCAAAAACTCCTTTACCGTCCGGATCGCATTGTGGTAGTGAACCCGCGCCGCGCCCTCGGTGCTTCCCACCACTTCGGCGATCTCCTTGTACGACAATCCCTGCTGAACCCTCAACGTGAAAACTTCCCGCTGTGTCGGTGATAGCGCGTCGAGCGATTTTCGCACTCTCTCCTGCGCCTCCTCCGCGATCAGCCCGTCGAGGGCTCCGTATTCACTCACGTGATCCGACTCTTGCACCGGAACCGTTTCTCTGCGCCTTCGCTCAGCCCTCCGCCGATCCAGCATTAGCCGTCGCTCGATCGTAAACAGCCAGGTCCTCAACGAGCTTTCGCCGCGAAACGAATCCAGCGAACCAAACGCCCGAACGAACGTATCCTGCACCAGCTCCTCGATTCCTTCCCGTTCTCCCGCACTCGCCGCAAAGCGAGCGAGCGCCTGAGAATGGCGCCCCACCAACCGCGTGGCGGCCCGGCTATCCCCGGCCTTCCAGCGGTTGATCAGCTCCATATCTGTCTCTTCGGGCCGGCTTTCGGGGCTTGGCGTCATGGAGCCTCGTCCGGTAGACGCCATTTGTCAGCTGGCGTTAAGGCCAATTGACCCGACCTGCTCACATTCATAGCTTCGCGCTCATCGTGCCCAAAGCTACTACCCGGGGGAATGCCTGAACGCACCGCGCCGGCGCGCCTCGCCTGAACAAATCTCCCACCGGGGAGCGCATCAAACCCTGCCCGAGAACTCCATCCCGGCCTTCATGCGCGCCGTAGAGCTGGGTGCTGAGGCGATCGAGCTGGACGTCCACGGAACCAGCGACGGGACGGTAGTCGTTCACCATGACCCAATCGTAAACGCTCCGGACCTCGCCCCACGCGCTATCAGCGAGATGTCGTACGCAGAGCTGAAAAGGTTCCAACTCAGCGAAGGTGTCGAGATTCCCACCCTCGCCGCCGTGCTCGACGCAGTCGGCACCGACGCCACAGTTTACGTCGAGATCAAAGCGTCGGGCATCGAGCCCCTCGTCGTGCGGATCATTCGTGAGCACGATGCCAGCTGTGCCGTGCACTCCTTTGACCATCGGATTGTCAAAACCGTTAAGAGCATTTTCCCGGCAGTGCGCACGGGAGTGTTGCAGGTCGCGCGTCACGTCGATCCCATTGCATCCCTCGTCGCAACAGGCGCGGAAGATCTCTGGCAGGAGGTTTCCTTCGTCGACGAGGAGCTCGTTGCCCGTGCGCACTCGATCAACGCTAAAGTCATCGCCTGGACTGCCGACGATGCCGATCAATGGGAAACCCTGAGACTTATCGGGGTTGATGGCATCTGCACCAATCGCATCGCGGAGCTCGCCACATACAGGTGGTAACCGCGCTATTTTATGGCGCCCCAGCCAGTCCCTTTCTCGGAGGAAAACCCTTCACATGCGAGCTTTTCTTTGTCTCCTGCTGATAGGAGCCGGAGCTTGTGCATCCGCGCCTTCTCGGACGACGACCTCGCCGACCCCGCGTGATTCAACGGCAGCGGATGTCGGACGTGGCGCCACATCGACGCCCAACGCTGATCCCTTCCCCAGTACATACCATCCATTCCCGTCGCGGACGACGGTCATCCGCAATGTCAATCTTCTGACTGCCGCCGGACCGCTGATCAGAAACGGCGCCATCCTGATGCAGAACGGAAAGATCGCCGCTGTTGGAGCGACCGTTGACGCGCCCGCCGATGCGCTGGTGATCGACGGCGCCGGAAAGTACGTCACCCCGGGCATCATCGACGATCACTCCCACCTCGGAGTGTACGCTGCGCCCGGAGGCAACGCACTCAGTGATGGCAACGAGGCCACCAATCCAACGACGCCTCAGGTCTGGGCGGAGCATTCGGTGTGGCCGCAGGATCCGCAGTTCCCGCGCAATCTTGCCGGTGGTGTAACTACGCTGCAGGTGCTGCCCGGTTCCGCGAACCTGATCGGAGGTCGCAGCGTCGTGCTGAAGGTGGTGCCGGGACGCACGGTACAGGAGATGAAATTCCCCGGCGCCAAGTACGGACTCAAGATGGCGTGCGGTGAAAATCCGAAACGAGTCTACGGCCAGCGCGGGGGACCTTCTACTCGCATGGGAAACGTCGCCGGCTACCGCGCGGCGTGGATCAGAGCGGTGGACTATCGTAAGAAGTGGGACAAGTGGAACGCCGACCATAAGGGCGATCCGCCGACGCGCGACCTCGGCCTCGAAACCCTCGCTGAAGTTTTGCGCGGCAACATCCTCGTCCACAACCACTGCTATCGCTCCGACGAGATGGCGCAGATGATCGACATCGCCCACGAGTTTGGCTACAAGATCCGCTCATTCCACCACGGCGTGGAAGCGTACAAGATCGGAGATCTGCTGGCGAAGGAAGGCATCAGTGCGTCGATCTGGGCGGATTGGGGCAGTTTCAAGATGGAAGCGATGGACGCTGTAAAGGCCAACATGGCTCTTGTCGATCACGATGGCGCGCGCGTCATCGTCCACTCGGACGATCCGTCCGGGTCGCAGCGCCTGAATCAGGAAGCGGCGAAGGCGATGGAAGCGGGTGCCGAAATCGGACTGCCGGTGAGTGAAGAGACGGCGATCAAGTGGCTGACCATAAACCCCGCCTGGGCACTTGGACTCGATGACAAGATCGGCTCGCTGGAGACAGGCAAGAACGCCGACGTGGTGCTCTGGACCGGCGATCCGTTCAGCGTTTACTCGAAGCCGGAGAAAGTCTGGATCGATGGCGCCCTGCTCTTCGATCGCACCGATCCTTCCGAGCAGTGGCGCACTGATTTCGAGCTCGGCTTCGTACCGTTCAACCGGAACTAAATCGATGATCTCATATAATCTCATTACTCGCGCATCGCTCAGTGTCGGGCTGATCCTCGGCGGCGCGGTAAACGCTCAGACCATCGCCATTACCGGCGGTAAAGTTTATCCCGTGAGCGGCCCCGTCATCGAGAACGGCACCGTCGTAATCACCAACGGAAAGATTTCCGCCGTCGGCGCGAACGTACCGATTCCAGCGGCCGCGCAGCGCATTGACGCCACCGGCAAGATCGTAACGCCGGGTTTCGTCAATTCTTCCACGCAGCTTGGCGTGCAGGAGATTGGCTTTGGCGGTCCGCCGGTTGATGCTGGTGCCCGTGGCAAGGACAACATCGCCGCCGCCTTTACGGTATGGGAGGGACTGAATCCGAATTCGACTCTGCTCGCACCGGCGCGCAAGGAAGGGGTCACTAGCTTCGTAATCATACCGACCGGTGGCTTGATCGCCGGCCAGGCGGCTTTGGTAGACGTGGTGCCCGGCACCACTAGTGACATGATCATCCACGCACCGGTCGCAATGGTCGCCGAAATCGGAGATGCACAGCAAGCCGGACTTGGCTCGCGTGGGGAGTTGATCGTCAAGCTGCGCGAGGTCCTCGAAGACGCCAAGTATTTTCAGACTCATCGTGACGCGTTCGATCGTGCGCAAACTCGCCCGTTCGCGGCAAGTCGTCTCGACCTGCAGGCGCTCATCCCCGTGATCGAGGGACGGCTGCCGCTGCTGGTAACGGTAGATCGCGAATCAGACATCGATGCCGCGATGCGGCTGGCGAAAGACTACAACGTGAAGCTGATGATCGGCGGAGGCGCTGAGGCGTGGATGATGGCCGACAAGCTGGCCGCCGCGCACATCCCGGTGCTGACGGGCGCCGAGAACAACATCCCCGCCGGTTTTGCCGCACTTGGTCAGCGCCAGGAGAACGCCGGCTTGCTCCGCAAAGCAGGAGTCGAAGTTGCTCTCATCGGGAATGCAGGCGGTGGTGACGAGGAAGCGTTCAACGTACGCAACCTGAAGCAGGAAGCAGGCAATGCAGTCTCGTACGGAATGACGTGGGACGACGCGCTCCGCGCCGTCACTCTGGCGCCTGCTGAATTCTTCGGCGCCGCGGATCGCGTCGGCTCACTGCAGCCAGGTCGCGAAGGAAACGTGGTCGTCTGGAGCGGCGATCCTTTCGAATTCACCACCCGCGCCGAGCACGTCTTCGTGCGTGGCCGCGAGTATCACGACAAGACCCGCCAGGATCTTCTGATCGAGCGTTACAGAAATCTTCCTGCTACCCACAACACACCGCCGCCGCAATAGCTTTTCTCGCGATGCTTAGTTGCGCCAAAAAAAAGGCTCCCGCCGGCAGCGGGAGCCTTTTTCAGATCAGCGTCGCCGCCTTAACTCGGCGAGCTTGTGTAATCTGTCGCACTATCCGGACCGCCGCTAGAGCTGCCCGTCGTGCTTTTCGAGGCGTTTTGCTGCCGTCGCAGCTCTATTTCTGATTCGAGTCTCGCCGCGTCGGTGTCGTGCGTCTCGAGCGTCGCGCGCAGTCGATCGTAGGTTGCTGCGTCGAGATCTCCCCCGCTCTTGCGCGCCCGATAAACGGCGTAGCCAAGTGACTGCGCCGCCTTGTCGGCTAGCTGTCGCGTGCGAAACGCTTCGAGCCGGGTCTTCCCGTCGTCGAACGCATCCTGCGCCGCCTTGCCGGCGCGATCCAGCTCCTGCTTCAGTCTATCGAGTAATGCCATCGTTTTCTCGCGTGAGGGATTGCTACTTCTAGTCGTACGCAGAACCGCCTATCGACGTTTCAGTATGTGGTGGCGGAGAGCTCTTGGCAACAAGAAAGCCCCTTTTGGGGGCTTTATCTATCACGTCGCGTCATTAGAGCCGGCAGCAATCAGCAGGTCGCGATCAGCAGGCCGCCGGTAGTGTTCTGTTGACCTTCTTTACGCTGCGCTGATCTCTGCCTCGGGATACACACTGACCTTAAAGCGTGTCCGGCTCTTGTGCTCGAACTTCACCACGCCGTCGATCAGCGAGTAGATGGTGAAATCACTGCCGAGCCCGACGTTTCGTCCCGGGTGCCACTTCGTACCGCATTGACGGACGATGATGTTGCCGGCGACGACCTTTTCGCCACCGAATTTCTTGACGCCACGGTACTGCGGATTGCTATCGCGTCCGTTGCGAGACGAACCGACACCTTTCTTATGAGCCATTACTTCTCTCCCCCGCTCTTCTTGCCGAAGGCGATATCCTTGATGCGGACCTCGGTGAACGCCTGCCGATGGCCCTGCTTTTTCGCGTAGTTTTTGCGCCGCTTCTGCTTGAAGACGACGATCTTTTCGCCGAGTCCCTGCTTGACGATCTCGCCGGTGACGTGTGCGCCCTTGAGTGCCGGGCTGCCGACATGGCGCTTATCGCCGTCCGAGCCGAGGATGATGTCGTCGAAGGTCACTTTGGACCCGGCATCGCCCGCCAGCCGCGGAATTCTGATGGTCTTGCCGGCTTCAGCGCGGTACTGCTTGCCGCCGGTTCTGATGATCGCGTAAGTCATGATGTTTGCTACGGTTATCGGGTGCTAATTAGCCTTACAAGTTAACGGTGGAAAAGGCGGAGGTCAACTCCCCGGCTGAGGACCGAGGCCCGAGGACCAACTGCATCTATGATCGCGGACGAAGCGAGGAGCAAGGACAAGAGCGGACCGCGGATCCAGGAATACACGAGCGCCGAATCGTCTCCTCATCCTGCCTGTTTGCCTTTTGTCTTAGATCCTCACTCAGTCAGCGATCATAGATGCACTTGGTCCTCGGGCCTCGGTTCCCTAGCAGTTGGTCTTCGGGCCTCGGTCCAAAATCAGGCGATCGCGTATTGCTGAGTAACGTCCCTTCCCTGCGCCTTCACCACCAGCTTGAACTCGTCCGGCTTGAGGAGCGGATCGTCGCGGAACTCGAGCGAGAAGTTGGCCGCCTTTTGTAGCTTCTGCGCCAGATCACGCTCCTGCTCCAGCACGTACATCGCAACGTCGGGGTGAAGCTTCACCAGCAGATTGTCCCGCCGACCCTCGACCGCCATGCGCTTCACCGACCTCTCCATCCGACGAACGATCGTCTCTGGCGTGAGCACCCGGCCGGTTCCATTGCAAGTCGGGCATGGCTCCGTCGACGATTGGTAGTGGCTCTGACGCACGCGTTGGCGCGTCATCTCGATCAAGCCCAGATCGCTCACAGCGAAGGCCTTGGTGCGCGCGCGATCGCGAGCGAGATGCTGCCGCAGCTCCTGGAGAACGCGGTCGCGATTCGCCTTCGTCTCCATGTCGATGAAGTCGCAGACGATGATGCCGCCTACATCGCGTAGTCTGAGCTGACGCGCGACCTCCTGCGCCGCTTCCATATTGGTGCGAAGAACAGTTTTCTCCGGATCCTTTTTGCCCGTGTAACGACCGGAGTTGACGTCGATCGACACCAACGCCTCGGTGGGCTCGATGATCAGGTAGCCACCCGAAGGCAGATCGCAGCGGCGCTTGAAGATGTCCCGAATCTCGGATTCGATGTCCGCCGTGTCGAAGAGCGGCAGCTGCGAGTTGTGCAGTTTCACTCGCGAGATCAGGTCGGGAGCAATGTCCTTGAGGTAGGCGACGATCTCGTTGTAGACCTGCTTCGAATCGACGGTGAGACTGTCGACCTTGTCGCTGAAAATGTCGCGCACCAGGCCGCGGGTAAGCCCACTCTCGCGGTTCACCAGCGATGGCGCTTTCTGGAAGTGCGTTTTCCTGTTGATCTTCTTCCACTGAGACATCAGGCTCTTGAGCTCTCGCTCCAGCATCTCAGGCGTGACATCCTCACTTACGGTGCGGACGATCACGCCACCGGACTTGTCGGGGAGAATCGCCTGCACCTGCTCTTTGAGCCGCGCTCTCTCAGTCGAGGATCCGATCTTCCGGCTGACGCCCACCTTCGATGAATCCGGTATGTAGACGAGGAACCGTCCGGCGAGCGAGATCTGCGCCGTGACGCGGGGGCCTTTTGTCGATATCGGCTCCTTGGAGACCTGAACCAGGATCTCCTGGCCTCGCTTCAGTGCCTCCTGGATGGGCGGAGCTTTCGCGCGGCGCCCGTTGCTGCCATTGCCGTTCTTCTTCTCGATCGGCTCGTCGGTCTGTTCTTCGTCCTCTTCTTCGTCCTCGGCTTCTTCGGCCGTTTCTCGAACGAGGTCTGACGCGTGGAGGAAGGCACTCTTCTCAGTGCCGATGTCGACGAACGCTGCTTGTATGCCCGGAAGAACCGCTTCGACTTTACCGAGGTAGATGTCGCCGACCATCCGCCGGGCTTCGGGGCGGTCGACGAGTAGCTCGACGAGTTGGTCGTCCTCGATGATCGCGACCCGCGTCTCGCGCGGGTTCGCATTGATGAGAATTTCTCGCTTCATGTGGTCCCGCCGGCAGCGCGAGCCAAGGCGACTCCTTGGGCACTGCGCGGCGATGGGGAAAAGTTGTGGAGGAACGACGTATCCGGGCCTTCATGCCTCGGGCGTGTTCCAGG
>JBKPDS010000010.1:0-30801 GCA_046727995.1 Gemmatimonadota bacterium | reverse complement strand
TGGTTGTAGCGCGCCTCGATGAAGGTATCGAAGCCGCTCAGGGGCATGCTGATACCACCGCCAGCGTTCCAGCAGAAGTTGTTGTCCGATCCGTTTCCGAACCCGGTTACGCTTGCAGAGGTGTGGCACCAGCCAGCGCCGCCGATCGCGTAAGGCGAAACGGTCGCCGATGGGAACTTGTACACGAGATTACCGGTGACAGCTGTGTACGCGACGTTGCCATCGAGCGGGCTCTTGAGACCAAAGCGGTTGTACGCTGCGTCGACTCTGATTCCCAGGGGAATCATCTTCGGATTCAAACCGACCGTACCGGTGACGTTGAATCCGGTGTTGGCGCCATCCGATAAGTCACTGGTCGGAAGTGACGCGCCGCCAGCGACACCGATCTGAACGGGCTTCGCTGCGGATAGTTGCGCGCCTGCCGTAAACGAGACTGAGGCGAGCGCGATGCCCATGAGGGCAGCTGCAAAAAGGGAACGCTTCAAAACAACTCCTTGTAGATGGAGCGCCCGCGCCGGGCCGGTCGGCTACCGTTCAGACGCTGATTCCGGTTTCGCACTGATGAGCTCGCGCGTGCGTGCGCTGACTTTCAGTGCGTCACTCCGACGAGCTAGTGTCTTTGGGAGTAACGGTTTGCTTCGGTTTTATCACCTTTCTGCGCACGCGGCGCGGCGGTGACACCGGCTTGTTCTTGATGAGGTAGCCCGGATTAATCCGCTCCAGCCGCCGCTCCTTAGCATCATCCAGGGCTACTCGACACTGGTCACGAACGCTGTGGAGAGAGTCCGACGCGATCTTCTGCAACGACGCGGTCGCGGAATCATAGTACGCCAACACTGCCGCGGAATCGGCTCTCAGAAACGGCATCCCACATACTTCTTCTGCCGGATACTTGTCGCCGAGCACCCTGAGAACGCGCGCCGGCGCATGATTTAACGCTGACGCTAGTGCGATCCAGAGACTCGCTTGCGCGGCAGCCGACGCCGGCGTCAGCCTCGCCGCGACCTCGAGCCACGCGCTGTCGCCGGTGGCGATGCCATTCATGACCGTTGTCCCGAAATTTTCGTCGGACTCGAGTTGTCGAGAAACAGCCGGCGCGCCGCGCAGGTTTATTTCAGACAGGACGAGCTCGGCGCTCCCCATCGGTCTCCATCGGCTCTCCTTGCATCCCGTCGCAGCAACAATCGAGAGCAATGCACCCGCTATCACTTTCCTCTGCACGCTTCGCGGACACGGGCTGTATCACTCGGCATCCAGATCGCAATGGCCCGGGCCTTTCGCTCGGCGTCGTTCGACCCAACGGCTGCGCCGAGAACTTTCACGGTAGCGTGTGATGCGCCGAGCGAGTCGAGAACGACGCCATTTGCGCCAACGCTTGCTGACTGATTCCGCACCGACTTGAGAATGTCTCCGTTTCCAATGTAGACCGAATTGCCTTCCGCCGTGATCACAGCAATCTCGTAGTAATCGTACGGCACGTGAGCCCGATCGGGATACACCGGGACCGCGTCGGCGCAGGTCGGCGCGAGAGTGAGAGCCGGGTTCCTGGCCACAATTTGCGATCGCGTGGCGCAGCCGGCGAAGCTACCTGTGAGGGCGATAGCGATGGAGATCTTGCGCGCTGACATGTTTGCCATCGTCGTGCAAGCGCAGGACCAGACGCATTTTCGCCGTGGCCCGAAAGTCGCCGCTCGGTCCTCGCGTCGTCGTGATCGCAAGGCGATTTGCGTCTGCGGGAGGAATTCGATCGGTTGCGTCCCAATCTTCTCAGTACCGCCCAGCGCCGTAGCCTGGCCATCGTCCCCGCCTTACTGGTACTGGTGGTGGGCGCGTTGGCTTATCAGCGGGCGCGCGGCGTCATTGCCGATGTGCGCGAAGTCGAGCGCAGTCACGCCATCATCGAGAGCTCTGATGTCATCCTTACCAGAGCTGTCGACGCCGAGACGGGTCAACGCGCTTACCTGATCACGGGCGATACCGCCTTCCTCGAGCCCTACTTCGGAGCCCGTGACGACTTCCATCGCTGGGTCGACTCGCTGCGCGCGCTGGTGCATGGCGATCCAGCGCAGAGCGCCCGTCTCGCGCGCATCGACACGGTTGTCCCGGAGCGGTTTGCTCTCCTCGACACTGGGATCGCCGAGAAGAAACGTGGTGATCCTCGGGCTGCGAGTGCCGAGCGTCTGCTCGCCGGCAAGCAGAAAATGGATCAAACAAGGCGGCTCGTTGCCGCGCTACAGGCGCAGGAGCGTCGGATGCTGTCGCGTCGGCATCTCGTCGAGCAACGAAGCGTTCGCAACGCTGCGTTCGTTGTCGGCGCGGCGGCGGTCATCGCCCTGTTCCTCAGCGCCCTGGTGAATCTTGTTTTCTCGACGGCTCTCAAGGATCGAGAGAAAGCGAACGTCGAGCTTCAGGGTGTAAACCGGGACCTCGAGCACCAATCGGAGCAACTGGAGCTGCAGGCGGCAGAGATGGAGTCGCAGGCCGCCGAGCTCGAAGCAACAGCCGAGGACCTGAAGGAAGAGCAGCAAAGGGCGCAGCTTCTCGCCGAGGCGAGTCGGATCCTCGCCTCATCACTCGACTACGAGACGACTCTGCACGCGGTCGCCAGGCTCGCCGTCGGCAATCTGGCCGACTGGTGTGGCGTCGAGTTGCTCGATCCGAATGGCAAGGTCCGTCAGGTGGTCGTCGCGCATCGGGATGATGAAAAAGTCAAATGGGCGAAGGAGCTCAACAAGCGCTATCCGCCCAACTACGATGGTCCGACCGGCGTCGGTAACGTCATACGAACGGGCAAGCCCGAGATCTACGCCGACATTTCTGATGAGATGCTCGTTGCCTCCGCTCGCGACCCCGAGCACCTCGCCATCATGCGTGAGCTGCAGATCAAATCGGCGCTCATCGTTCCGATGATTGCACGCGGACGCACTCTGGGCGCGTTAACCTTGATCAGCAGTGAAACGGGGCGCCGCTACGGCGAAGCCGATCAGGCACTTGCTCTGGAATTGGCGACACGCGCGGCGATTGCCATCGACAACGCTCAATTGTACCGGGCGGCGTTGGCGGCGAGTGATGCCAAGTCTGCTTTTCTGGCGACGATGAGCCACGAGCTGAGGACACCTCTCAACGCGATCATCGGCTATCAGTCGCTACTGCTGGAAGGAATCCCCGGCAAGCTGAATGAACAGCAGGCGGCGCAGGTGAAGCGGATTCGAGTAAGTGCCGATCACTTGCTTGGGCTGATCGACGAGCTGCTGACGTTCAGCCGACTCGATGCCGGTAAGGAAACGGTTCAGCGGGAAGAAGTCGAGCTGCAGTCACTGGTTTCTGGCGCGCTGGCGATGGTCACGCCCCTCGCTGAGTCGAAGGGCCTCGGGCTGCGCGACGAAACGGACGATGGAAAGCTCCTCACCGATGGCGGCAAAGTACGTCAAATCCTGCTCAACCTTCTTTCCAATGCGATCAAGTTCTCGGACCATGGTGACATCATCGTCAGCTCCCGCCGCGCGGGCGACACGCTGACACTCTCCGTGATCGATCCCGGAATCGGGATCGCCCCCGAGAATTTCGAGAACATCTTCCACCCGTTCTGGCAGGTCGAGCAGCGGTCGACGCGTCGGGCTGGCGGAACGGGTCTCGGCTTAAGTGTGAGCAGGAGTCTGGCGCGCCTGCTCGGCGGAGACATCACGGTGGAAAGCGTTCCGCGAAAGGGGAGCACGTTCAATGTCGTGCTCCCCGGCTCAGCGATCGGCGCCTGAAGAAAGCGTTTGTCGACCGGCGTCGCGCTGCTCCGACAACAATCTGGCGGTGAAGCGCTGTCCCTCTGAGATGCGCTCGACCTCGAGGGCGATCGCGTCGACAGCCTGGTTCAGTTGCGCGAGCTGGGTCGAGATCTCGTTCGGTATCTGCGCCGGACCGCTGCGACGATCCATCCGCCGGGCGAACGCGCGCGCCAGCGGGAGGCCGATGATGATCGCGGCAATCGTAATGAAGAATGCGATGGAGATGTCGACAGCTTGCGGCGGAATTACGTCCCGCCCAATTCCTGGAGGCACCCCGATGATGGTTCTGCCGTCGGGACCCTGGATGGTGATCTGGCGGTTTGGAGGCATCGGCATTGGCGGTGTGCCCGCGATCTGCCCCTGCAGCGCCGCCTGCCCCTGCAGCGCCGCCTGCGCCTGCGCGGCCCGAGCTACGGCCTGTGCCTTCGCCGCGATTTCCTTCTGGTCGGCGTTGTGGCCGAACGCCTCTCTCAGTTGCCGAGCCGCGTCCCGCAGATCTTGGTTTGCGGTCTGAGTCTGGCCGGTCGTAGTCCGGGGCGTTGTCGCCTGTCCGGGACCCTGTTGAATGATCAGACCGTTGCTCACCATCGCTGTCGTCATCGGTGTTTCACCTTATTCAAGTGCAGGCACGAACGCCCGCTCCAATGTAAGCATTTGCGAGGAATACCGCGTCGATAGTCGCTCAACACCGTCCGCAGGCCCTCCGTATTACCTTAGTTCTGAAAAAAATCTCGATCCCTGCGACGGATCGCCCCGCCAACTCAAAGCCAATCCCATGCGAGCCCACCCCGTCCTTTCCGCTCTCGCCGGTGCCGCGCTTTGCGCCGGAACCGTTTCCGCACAACTCACCACTCCACTCGATTCGGCCACCCTCGCCGGCTTCCGCTGGCGATCAATCGGGCCCGCCAACATGGGCGGTCGGGTGACCGATGTCGAAGGAGTCCCGGGCAACCCGAAGGTTTTCTACGTCGCGACGGCCACCGGGGGCATTTGGAAAACGATCAACGCTGGAACGATGTTCTTCCCGGTCTTCGACAAGGAAAGGGTCATCTCGATGGGCGACATCGCGCTGGCGCCGTCGAACCCTGACATCATCTACGCAGGTACGGGCGAAGAGGATTCGCGGAATTCGATCTCTCCGGGCGGTGGAGTCTACAAATCGACCGACGGCGGGCGGACGTGGAAGTTGATCGGGCTCGAGGCGACACAGCAGATCGGACGCATCCTCGTCGACCCCACGGATCCGAACATCGTCTATGTCGCTGCTCTCGGTCACGCCTGGAATGCGAACCGGGAGCGCGGGCTATACAAATCGACAGATGGCGGAACGACCTGGACGCTCTCGAAATTCGTCAGCGACAAGGCCGGCTTCGTCGACGTCGCGATGGATCCAAAGGATCACAACACCCTCTACGCCTCCAGTTGGGAGAGAGTCAGAGGTCCGTATTTCCTGAAGAGCGGCGGACCCGGAAGCAGTCTCTGGAAAACTACGGATGCAGGTGCGACGTGGCACGAAATCAAGGGCGGCGGTTTCCCGGAAACGACCAAAGGACGCATTGGCATTACCGTCTCGCCGTCGAACCCACAGATCGTGTACACCTGGGTCGAGGCCGATACACTGCCGCACCCGCTGGCGCGGGGCGAGAAGCCCGATACGTCGAAGCGGCAGAGAACCAATAGCGGCATCTACCGGTCGACCGACGGCGGATCAACCTGGACACTGACCTATCGCAACGAGCCACCCGGTCAGGGCGGCGGAGGACTTGGTGACGCGCGTCCGTTCTACTACTCACAGATTCGTGTCGATCCGAAGAATCCAGATCGCATCTACTGGATGTCGTCGGTGTTCCGCGAGTCGGAGGATGGTGGAAAGACGTATCGTCGTGGCGCGCTCGGCGTGCACACCGACTGGCACGCGATGTGGATCGACCCGAATGACCCCGAGCATTACATCCTCGGCGATGACGGCGGCATAGCGGTCACCTACGACCGCGGCGGGACTTACGATTTCATTAACACCTTCCCGATCGGTCAGTTCTACGCCGTGAGCTACAGCATGGAGAAGCCGTACAAGGTATGCGGCGGTCTCCAGGACAACGGCTCGTGGTGTGGACCATCGCGCGCCAAAAATCGCGTCGGCATCACCAACAACGACTGGTACAACGTGGGCGGTGGCGATGGGTTTTACAGCGACATCGATCCGGACGATGCGAACATCATCTACAGTGAGTCCCAGGGCGGAAACGCGTCGCGCCTGAACATCGCCCAGAACACCCGCGCCGTGATAATGCGTGGCGGCGGACGCGACAGGACGAGCATTTTCGAGGATTCGGTGATCATCGCCCGCGGCGATACCACCAGGCCGGTAACGCCGCAGATCACCCAGGCGCTGGCGGCAATTCGCGCTCGCGCTGCGGCCGACTCAGCGCGCGGCTATCGCTTCAACTGGTCGACGCCGTTTTTCCTGTCGCCTCATTCCGGCACCACCGTTTACATGGGCGGTAACCGCCTGCTCAAGTCGACTGATCGCGGTGATCACTTCTATCCGATCTCGCCCGACCTCTCCACCAGGGATTCGACGCGGATCATCATGAGCACTCGACGCACCGGCGGAATCACGCGCGACAACTCGGGCGCCGAAACCCACGGCACGATTACTACTGTCGCCGAATCTCCGATTAGACCTGGAATTCTTTGGGTGGGAACTGACGACGGCAACGTCTGGCTCACCACCAACGACGGCGGTAGCTGGACGGACATCACGACGCACATCCCGGGAGTGCCGAAGAGAACCTGGGTGAGTCGCGTCGAGCCATCACACTTCGATACGGCGACCGTTTACGTCACGTTCGACAATCATCGCGAAAATGATTTCCGGCCGTACGTCAACGTGTCGAACGATTTCGGGAAGACCTTCCGCTCGATCGCGAACAATCTGCCGACGGGAAGCGCGGACTTCGTGCACGTGATTCGTGAGGATCCCGCCAACAGAGATCTGCTTTTCACGGGTACCGATGTGGCGGCGTACGTCTCGACGGATCGCGGCGCGAGCTGGCAGCGCTTCATGACCGGATTGCCGACGGTGCCCGTACACGATTTGAAGATTCATCCGCGCGATCGCGAGCTGATCGCAGCCACCCACGGCCGGTCGATCTGGATCGTCGACATCCAACCGCTCGAGGAAATGAACAACGGGGTGATGGCGCGCGGTACCAACTTCTTCACGCCGAAGACTGCCTACGAGTACTCGCAGGCCAACACGCAGAACTTCACCGGCCAGAAGACGTTCCTCGCTCCTAATCCGCCGTACGGGGCAGAACTGGTCTACAGGCTGACATCAGGTGCGCCGCGCGATTCGGCGAAGATTCTCGTCACCAACATTCGGGGCGACACCGTGCGGACGCTCACCGGGGCGGGCGGCGTGGGTTTGCACCGCGCGTACTGGGATTTGCGCACCCGGCCGCGCCCACTCGGGCCGGCGGCATTGCGCGACAGCATCAACGGCGCGCGAGTGCGGCGCCAGCGTGAGGATTCAGTGCGCGCGGCCCGGGGCGCGGATACGACCGCCGGTCGGGGTCGCCGCGGGGGATTCGGCGGCGGCGGAGCCGGCGAGATCAATCTTCGTCCCGCCGAAGCGCCAACCCTCGGCCCGGCAGCAGCTGGCGGGGGCGGAGAAGGCGGCGGTGGATTCTTCGGTGGGGGAAGGACCGGGAATCTCGTTGAGCCAGGCGATTACGTAGTGACGATCAACGTCGGCGGGCAGGTGATGCGGCAGTATGTCCACGTGGAGAGGGTAAGTGAGATTGTCAACGTGGACCTGGGACCTGATGAAGATGGCGAGGATCCCAACGATCCCTAAAATCTGAACGGCAAAGTACGACTACCGGCCAAAGCCCCCAGCCGGTGGTCGTATTTTGCAGTTGTCGAATGCTTGACGGTTCAACAGAGTTTGATCGCGCATGACAGATGGATGTAAGGGAAGTCGACACATTATCAAACGCTGTTTACGGGTAGAACGAATGCGTTTACCGGCGTTGTATGCAATTCCCTATTGCTAATTCCCATTTGGTCATTAGCGTGGAATGCGGCGTAAACTCATTTGTTTCCGGCTATACACGGTGCGATCGAGGCGTAAGACCACAGGTGACAGACCAAACTTCCAGAAGATCGGACAGCGATCGCTTTGCGGATTCCATGGAGCTCTCGCGTGATCGGGATGTCGTGCATTACGACCGAATGCACAAACCGACGCTCAGAGACAGTCACGAGCACTTACTCCACGCCTACGAAGAACTAAGCGTTGCGGAGGAGGAGCTTCGCGCCCAGCACGAGACCATCCTCGAGACGCAGCGACAGCTCGAAATTCAGCGAACCCGCTACCGCACGCTGTTCGAGTTCGCTCCCGATCCTTATCTCGTAACCGACGAAGCGGGAACGATCGAAGAAGCCAACACCGCCGCGGCGGAGCTTTTTGGACTACCCGCCGCTCTCCTGGTTGGTAAGCCGCTCGCGAACTTCGTCGAGGCGCATCGGCGGCCCGAGTTCAGATCCCATCTGATCGGTTTGCTTACGGCTGAACGCCTCGACAAGTGGATGATCGAAACAAGAATTCGGGAGGGGCGCGCCGTCACCGTCGAGGCGAGGGTCTCCCCGCTCGAAAATCGTAGTCAGGGCGGCAAGTCGCTCTGCTGGCTGCTTCACGATATCAGCGCGCGGCAGGCGACCGAGGATAGCATGCAGGCGCTCAACCGTTCGTTGAATGCGCGCGTCGCTCAGCGCACACGCGAGCTGGAGCTGGCGCTGGCCGGGGAGCAATCGGCGCGCAAGGAAGCCGAAGCGGCGAATCGCATCAAGTCGGAGCTGTTCGCTCGATTGAGCCACGAGTTTCGGACCCCGCTGCACGCGGTCTCGGGCTACCTGGAGATCCTGCAGCAGAACATCCATGGCGGGCTCAACGACGAGCAGCGCAAGGACGTCGCGCGCATTCACCAGGCGCAGGAGCATTTGCTGGCGCTGGTGAACATGATCCTCGATTTCGCCAAGCTGGAAGGCGGACCGATCGAGTTGTCGATGGCGGAAATCCCAATCGAAGAAACTCTGCGTGTGGCCGAGTCGCTGGTCGCGCCACAGTTCGCGAAGAAGGGCGTGTCCTACGGCCATCGCCCGGGCGATCCGTCGCTCAGCGTTTTCGCCGATCGCGAAAAAGTTCAGCAGATCATCGTCAATCTGCTGGCCAACGCCGTGAAGTTCACGCCGGCGGGCGGTTCGGTCGAACTGGAATGGAGAGTGGAGGACGACACCTTGCTGGTGCGGGTGAGGGATACCGGCGCGGGAATTCCCGACGACAAGGTCGAACAGATCTTCGAGCCATTCGTGCAGCTGCGCGCGCCCGGCTCGTTGCCCGCCGGCGGTACCGGTCTTGGTCTTCCGATCAGTCGCGACCTGGCGCGAGCCATGGGCGGGGATGTAACGGCGACGAGCGCTATCGGTGTCGGATCGGTGTTCACACTCACGCTGCCGCTGCGCAAGCGCGCCGGTGGGCCGAAGCTTTCAGCGCCTATAACCGCCGGTTAGCTTTGAGGATGCGTTCCCCGGCATCCAGGAGCTGACCTTGCAGCAATCGACAGCGGCGCTCTACGACCTCGTAGAAGACACCTCCGTTTTCATCAAACAGGACTGGAACTCCTACACCGCCGACGATCATGAGGTGTGGGGGATGCTGTACGAACGGCGCATGAAAGAGCTGCGCAAGAACGGCAGCAAGATCTTTCTCAAAGGCGCTGACACGATCGGGCTGAAGAAGGAGACGGTTCCCGATCTCGCCGAGGTAAACCGGCGCCTGGCGCCCCCGACCGGTTGGGAAGCGGTTCCCGTCAACGGCTACATTCCGGCGAAAGCGTTCTTCCAGTGTCTCTCGCTGCGCAAGTTCCCGACGACTGTCACCATCAGGAAGAGGGAGCAGCTCGACTACCTCCCGGAACCGGACATCTTTCACGACGTCTTTGGCCATGTCCCGTTACATGCTGATCCGGTTTTCGCCGATTTTCTGCAGCACTACGGGCAGGTGGCCGCGGCAGCGGAGAACGAGGAAGACACGACGCGGATGGCGCGCCTCTTCTGGTTTACCGTGGAGTTCGGACTGATCCGCGAAGACGGTCAGATCAAGGTTTACGGGTCCGGACTCATCTCGTCGCACGGCGACGCCGCCAACGCACTTGGCCCGAAATGCGATCGTCGGCCGTTCTCGCTCGACGCAGTGTTCAACCAACCCTTCGAGATCGACCACTTCCAGGACGTGTTGTTCGTCACAGAGTCCTTCGATCAGCTGTACGAAGCTGTCGAAGAAGCCGGGCGACGAATCGGAACCATCCGCTAGCGCCAGCCGTCCGTAGGGTTCGTCGCCGTCAGGAGTGTCCTAGTAGTTGGACGCGCGGACGCGGTCGAGCAGGTTGATCAGTGAATCCAGATCGGAGGGCGGTAGAACAGCCACGGCCTGCACATCCCAACGATTGACCGGATCGTCTAACTCCTTGAGCAAGTCGAGGCCTTTCGTGGTGATGATGCAGAAAACGCGGCGGCGGTCTTTCGGGCAAGGCGTGCGGGCAACCAGTCCCTTTCGCTCGAGTCGATCGACGAGGCGAGTGACACCCGGAGTTTGCTCGATCATGCGCTCGCCAATCGTGAGGGTCGGCAATCCTTCCGGACCGGCACCGCGCAGAATTCGCAGCACGTTGTATTGCTGCGGAGTGATGCCGTGCGGCTCGATCACCTGAGCGAGACTCCGCTTCATGGCGTCGGCCGTGCGCAGGAGTCCCAGAGCTGCTTCCTGCTCTCGGGAGCGGAAGACCTCGGGCGGCTTCTGACGGGTGACCATGGTGTCAGACTATTTATCTCTAAAACGCTGAGCAAGCAAATGGTAACGCTGGCGCCCAAACGGCTGCCAGCGGCATGGTTTGGCCGCTTTCACGAGTGACGGTGGCCTTAGATTTGTCGGACCTTAACCGAGGCCCTTTCCGGGGCCTGGCGGGTATTAAATCGGACTTTCAGCCCGTCCCCTTTCCCCACGAACATGGTGAGGAGTTTCGCGTGATCAAGAGATTTGCTCCGATAGCATTGATACTCGCCGTTGCCTGCGGCGGTGGTGGTGGTGATGGCACCGGCACCAAAGCACCCCTCAGCGACATCAGCACCATGGCGGTTGGCGACGTCAGACTCCTCAACCCGAGCGACATTCCCAACGGGATAGATCTGCCCGCTGGAAGTGGCGCCCGAGACTACCTCATCGTGGTCGGGAACACGAGCCCCACGCACGACGTGGTGGCGAACTACGTGGTGAAAGCCGACCGCTCGCCGACTACAGTATTCGGTCTGGAAGCGGCAGCGGACATGGCCGCGTCGCGCTACAGCCTGCAACTCGGTGATGTTCCGTTTGCTCGAACTCCGCAGCAGGCAATCGACAACAAGGTGCGCGCCTTCGAGCGTTCGGGACTGACGCTGAAATCACGACAGACTCCGTTCGGCGATTCCCGCTTCTCGATTCGACGTAGCTCTCAGGTTTCTGCAGCGGTGCCCGCAGTTGGCGACACGATCTCCTTGAAAATACCGGATGCGTCGACGAACAATCTTTGCACCAATTTTATCACAACCAAGGCGGTCGTCGCTTCCGTAAGCACGAAAGCGATCATTGCCATTGACACGCTCGATGGGAACTACCAAACGGTTTTCCCGGCGCTGGTACTTGATTCTATTGCCCAGGAGTTCGACAACACTACCTTCCCCACCGACGCGTCCTACTACGGCACACCAACGGACATCGATGGCAATGGGCACATCATCATGCTGTTCACTGGCCAGATCAACAAGCTCACGCCGCCCAACACCTCAGGTGGGTTCGTTGGCGGATTCTTTTTTGCCGGCGATTTTTTTCCACCGACCGATCAGGGCGGTGGCCCAGGCTCTTTCTGCCCGGAGAGCAACCAAGCGGAGATCTTCTACCTGCTTTCTCCCGATCCGACCGGGACCAAATTCGGCAATGTCCGGAGTGCGAGTTCAGTTCGGCAGGGCACTCGTGGCACGATCGCCCACGAATTCCAGCACATGATCAACGCCGGGAATCGTTTCCAGAATCCCGCCGTCAGCAGCTTCGAGTCGACCTGGCTCGACGAGGCACTGGCTCACTTCGCCGAGGATGCGGTTGGTCGCGTGCAGCGTGGCTTCGGGGATCTGCAGACCCTCAGTTTCAGCGATGTTCTTCCCTGCAATTCGCCGTGCTCGCAGGCCAACGACTTCAATGCGTTCTTCTTCCAGAATCTCGCCCGTCTGACTTACTGGATGGACAAGCCGGATCAGTTTGCTCCGTTCAGCAAGATGGCGGACACCAGCCTGGCAGTACGTGGCGCGGCGTGGGCGATCGTGCGCTACGCAGCGGACAATTATTCGAACGGGCTGCCGCGAACGTTTACCAAGGCGCTCGCTGCTGGTCCGGATACCGGCGTCAAGAACTTCGCCGCGGCGGCCAAAGTCCCGATCGATACACTGGTGAAGGGCTGGCTCGTCTCGATGTACGCGGACCATCTCGGCGTTACCAACCTCGCGGCGCAGTACCAGTATCGGTCGTACAATTTCCGCAGCGTGATGCCGCCGGTGGCGAGATCGGTTCTGAGCCAGTCAACCGCGAGCTACCCGTTGCGCGTGCAATCAATCGGCAGCGGAACCGACAACATTTCGGCACAAAACAAATCCGGCAGCGGGACGTTTTATCGTTTGACCGTGGCGTCCGGAGCCGGCGCCAAGAACGTCAAGGTTCTCGATCCGCAGGGTAACAACGCCAGCTACGTCGGCGAGCACGTTTACGTGCTTAGGGTTCAGTAGGGTCTTCAGAAGCTGAAATATCAAACGGCTGCGATGATGAATCGCAGCCGTTTTCTCTTAACAGGCATCTTTGCCATCTATAGGGACGGGTTGCGCGTTGCGGGTAGCACCGTTCCCTGTTCCCCGTTACTACCGCAAGACCGTCCTACTGGCGTGATGGTAGAGGCAGCTGCAGTTGATTGTGCCATTGACGCCACTCCGAAAAGTTCGCACCGCAGTTTACGGGCACCGGGAACGGTGCTACCCGCATCCCCCAACGCGTCCCTTGTAAGTGAAGAAGATGCCTACACGTTTTTCAGGATTGAGTTGACACCTAGACGTCCCGCAAAGCAGTGATCGGCGTCTCCTTGAACACGTCTCTTCCCGCCAGCAGTCCGATCAACAGAGTGAGTCCTACGACCACGGCTGCGATTCCGGTTACCGGCCCGAGCGGTGGAGCAAACGGCACCTCGAAGATGTAGCGCACGACCGCCCAGCCACCCGCAATCGACAAAACCATGCCCGTCAGACCGCCGAGTAGCCCGAGCAGGGAGTACTCGGCGAGCAGAATCTTGGCGATCTGTCCGCGGGTTGCTCCAAGCGTCTTGAGCAGCACTCCTTCGCGGACGCGCGCACGTCGCGTCGCCGCTACCGCGCTGAATAACACCGGGACGGCAACCGCAAGACTGAACAGCGCGATGAAACGGATCGCGAGTGAAACACGACTCACAATCCGGTCGACGGTCCGCTTGATGGCGGTCAGATCGAGACTCGACACGTTCGGAAACCGGTTGACCACCGCGCGCTGGAGCAATGCGACGGCCGACGGATCTTTCACCTGCGCCAGGAGCACGTACTGATTCGGCGCGCCGCTCAGAACGGGAGGCGGAAAGACGACAAAGAAATTTGGCTCGAATCGCGTCCAGGTGACTTTGCGCAAGCTGGTGATGCGCGTGGGAATGTCGACGCCCTGAACGTTCCAGGTGATGATGTCACCCAGCTTGACCTGCAGCTCACTGGCAATTCCATCCTCGAGGGAGATCTCACCGGTGTCACGTGGCGCCTTGAGTGAGCTGTCACTAAACCACTTCCCCTGCATGATCGTCTCGCTCGCCGCCGGCTTGTCCCGGTAGGTGGAGCGAAACTCGCGACGGAGCGCCCAACCGGCGCGTCGCCCACGCGCTCCACGGGGGAGGCTGTCGTTGGCAGAGGTCATCTCGGTCACGCTTTTGCCGTTGATCGACGAGATGCGCATGGTGACCACCGGTGCCAGCTGCACGACTTCGTGGCCGCTCCTCCTCACGATCGAGTCGAGCCCGCGCTCCTGATCCTGCTGAATGTCGAAGAACACGACGTTGCCGCGCGATTCGTTGGCGGCGAGCGTGAACCGACGCAGGATGTTGTGCTGGACGAGGTACAGCGTGGTCACGAGAAACGCGCCAAAGCCGAGCGCGAGAGTGACCGCCCGAGTCTGATTACCGGGGCGATAGAGATTCGCCACACCTTGTCTCACCACGTACGGCCAGCCGGTGCGGAGTCCCTTTCGTGCCGCCCACGATAGAAGCGCGGCGCTCGCCGCCAGCGCAAGAATCGCGATTCCCGTTGCGGCGCTCATGCCGAATGCCTGCTTCGGCGTGTGCGCGCGGGTCAATGCAATTACGACGACGCTCAGGATCAACGCGGCATTAACCAGAAGCCGTGGCGCATCGGTCCATCGCATCCGAAGCACGTTGGCGTCGGTGTCTCGGCGGAGCGTCTGCAGCGGCGACACGTTGCGCAGGGCAAGCAGAGGACGCAGCGCAAAGATGAGGGCGATCCAGCCGCCGACGGCCAGCCCCGTAAAAACAGCCGATGGCACGAGGGAGACGTGCACATCGATCGGCAGAAAATCGGTCAGCACCTGCGGCAGGATGAATTGCACGGCGACACCGAGTGCCGCACCAACCGCCGCGCCGGCGATGCCCATTGCCGCGGCCTGGGCGACGTAGATCGCCAACACCTGGCTACTGGAAGCGCCGAGGCACCGTAGCACTGCAACCGTGTCGATCTTGCGCTCCACGAAAGCGCGCACCCCGCTGGCGACGCCGATTCCACCGAGCAGCAGAGCGACAAGGCCAACGATGCCGATGAAGTCGGAGAGATTCTCGATGGCGTCGGTGGTGCTCATCTCCGTCTGTGTGACCGTGCGCAGGCGGACTTGCTGGTTCTCCATCCGCTTCTTGAACGGCTTGACGAATTTGTCGGGATCGGTGCCGGCGGGGAGCTTGGCCAGCACCGTGCGGCTGGCAGTGCTGCCGAATACCAGCAGCTGCGTCTCGGCGATGTATTTGGCGGGAATGAAGATTCGCGGTCCCAGCATCTCGGCGATGCCGGCGGCACCCGGCACGTCCTTGATCGACGCGATAATCGTGAAGGTGCCGAAGCCGAGCTTGAGCGTGTCCCCGACCCGCGCGTTAAGTGATGTGAGCAACGACGGGTCGACGATCGCGTTGGCGCCCTGGTGCAACAAAGGCCAGCGTCCGGCGGGCTCGGTTACGATGTTGCCGTAGAATGGATAGTTGTCGGTGACGCCACGCACCTGGGCGAACCTCGTTCCGGCGGTGCGGGGAACTACCGCCATCGACGGGAACGTCGTCACGCGCGCCAGCCCGATTCCGTGATGCGAGAGCGAATCGAACAGCGAATCGGCCGCCGCTGGAAAAGGCTTGGAAGAATCGAACGACAGGTCGCCGCCCATCAGCGCCCGGGACTGGTCTTTCACCGACTGAATGATGTTCGCCGAGAAGGAGTCGATGGCGACGAGCGCGGCGACGCCAAGCGAAATCGACGACATGTAGAGCAGCAGCCGGCGACGCGCGGTGCGGCTCTCGCGCCAGGCGAGACTCCAGACGCTGCGCGGGAAACCGGTCACGCGGACTTGGCGCTTGGCGCGCCGCTGTCTTCGACGATGGCGCCGTCGAGGAGCCTGATGATGCGCGACGCGCGTGATGCGAGCGAGATGTCGTGGGTGACGAGCACGACGGTCGATCCTCCCTCGCTGTTCAGCGACTGGAGGAGCTCGAAAATGCGATGACCGGTGGCGTTATCGAGATTTCCCGTCGGCTCGTCGGCGAAGAGAATCTTGGGGGAGTTCGCGAACGCCCGGGCGATCGCAACGCGTTGCTGCTCTCCGCCGGAAAGCTGGGTCGGAAAGTGATGGCCGCGGCCGGTGAGTCCGACGCGATCGATGAGCTCGCGCGCGCGCTCGGCGGCACCGGCGGTTCCGCGCAGCTCGAGGGGGACCTGCACGTTTTCCTGCGCGGTGAGGGTCGGAATCAACTGAAAGCTCTGGAAAACGAAGCCGACTTTTTCACCGCGCAGCCGCGCCCGGTCGTTCTCGGAGAGCGTGGTGAGATCGGAATCATCGAGGACCACTGTGCCGCGTGTTGGTGTATCCAGTCCGGCGAGCAGGCCGAGCAGCGTCGTCTTGCCGCTGCCAGAGGGTCCGACGATTGCGACGAAGTCTCCCTGCTGGATGGCGAACGACACGTCGCGCAGGACGGCGATTTTCTGCTCGCCACTCATGTATTCTTTCGTTACGTCACGGGCAATCAGCATGGGCGAGAGGATGATTTTTGCGTTGGCAACCTACCGGGTGATGAGCATCACCGCGTGGGCGGGTATCGTCGCGTGCGCGAACGGGAATCTGGACAGTGCACATAATTCGAGAGAGACGAAGGATAACATGAGCATCGCCAAGAGCGCTGAGTCGTCGACGGCCGCGAGCAGGCCGGTGACGGCAATACGTACTCCGGTAGTTCTTTTCTTCGGAACGAGTCTGACGGCGGGTTACGGGTTGGATCCGGACCAGGCATTTCCGTCGCTGATCGAGAAGAAGGCGCGCGACGAAGGGCTGCCGATCAAGGCGATCAATGCCGGTCTTTCGGGTGAGACCTCGGCGGGTGCGGTGCGAAGAATCGATTGGGTGTTACGGACACCCGCGGATCTCGTGGTGATAGAGGTTGGCGCGAACGACGCTCTGCGCGGGCTGTCGCCCGACGCAGCGAGAGCGAATCTGGAGCGGGTCGTATCAGCGGTGAGGATGAAGCAGCCGCGAGCCAAGCTTGCTCTCATTCAAATGGAAGCCCCGCCGAACTTTGGCGTTGCGTACACGAGAAGCTTCCGCTCGATCTACAGCGATGTGGCGCGCAAGGAGAACATTCCGCTGCTGCCATTCCTGCTCGACGGTGTGGCGGGGATCTCACGCCTGAACCAGCCGGATGGATTGCATCCAAACCTGACCGGCGAGCGCATCGTTGCCGACAATGTCTGGAAGGCGCTCAAGCCACTGGTCGCTCAGCTTGACCGAGGTGGAAGCCGCGGCTAAGTTTAAAGGCTGTCAACGTTTACGCTACACTTTGATCGACGCAGCACGGCAACATTCGGCGCGTCGATCTTGAGTTTTAGACCTTCAGTATTGGACTGACGCTATGGCAATGCCCGCCACCCAAATCCGGCGCGGAATGGTCCTCGTTTTCGAGGGCGATCCGTGTCGCGTAGTAGAGTTCCGTCACCACACGCCGGGCAATCTCCGCGCGATGGTGCAGGCGAAGCTCAAGAATCTTCGCACCGGCAACAGCTTCGAGCACCGTTTCCGCGCCGCGGACACGATCGAGAAGGCGTCGATGGAGACCCACGACCTCGAGTTCATGTACCAGGGTGGTGACACTTATCACTTCATGAACACCGAGAACTACGATCAGCTCGAGATCGACTCCGAGGTGCTTGGTGACAACGCGCAATGGATGCAGCCCGGGATGAAGATCCAGGCCGAGTACTACAACGGACGCGTGATCGGGATCGATTTGCCGAACTCGCTCGTCCTGGAGATCGTCGATACAGCTCCGGTCATGAAGACGGCGACCAAGACAGCGTCGACGAAGCCGGCAAAGCTGGAGAACGGCGTCACGGTGAACGTTCCGGAGTTCGTGAGCACCGGGGAGAAGGTCCGCGTAAATCCAAATACCGGCGAATATATGGACCGCGCGAAGTAAGTTGATTCGATAGTTGGTCGCGGTTATGATGCAGGGCGGTCGGCGGTTCAATGGTGGCTGTAGCTCAATTGGTTAGAGCACCGGACTGTGGCTCCGGGGGTTGCGGGTTCAATTCCCGTCAGCCACCCCTCTGGTACGACGGTTGGACGGCGTGCCGAGTCCAGTTGTCCGCAGTTCGCGGAGTAGGTCCGTAGCTCAATTGGTAGAGCACCGGTCTCCAAAACCGGCGGTTGGGGGTTCGATTCCCTCCGGGCCTGTGAGACGATTTCGAGCTGCGAGTACGAGCTGCGGTTCGCAATTCACTCGCAGTTCGAAGTCTGTTCGCAGCAGTTGATGTGTCCCGATAGAGAGGCATTTGGCGCTATCGTCTAGGGGACTAGGACGGGGCCCTCTCAAGGCCCAAACACGGGTTCGAATCCCGTTAGCGCTATTGATGGAGCTTCGCGGCTTCGGAGCAGGGGAGGATCGATTGGCCCCATCGTCTATCGGTTAGGACGGCACCCTTTCACGGTGCAGAGAGGGGTTCGATTCCCCTTGGGGCTATCGCGGGAGGCGGGAGGCGGGAGGGGGAGGCGTCTGAGATTTTTCGCACCGCGCTTGGATTGCAGTAAAGAAGGACTGACTGACAAACAGTCCGGGATGGAAGGTGCAATGAGGAAGGGGTATTCGACCCTGACTCCAGAGTTGGGGCCGTAGCTCAGTTTGGTTAGAGCACTCGACTGTCACTCGAGAGGTCGCGGGTTCGAGCCCCGTCGGCCCCGTTGAAAAAAAGCTCGCAGCTCGCAGAATTTGCGACCGGCGAGTAGTTCGGAGCTAGCAATACGGACTGCGAGCTTTTGGTTTGTATCTCGCAGTAGGTCGAACTGCGAGCTTTGGGTTGAGCCCTGGTGGTGAAATTGGTAGACACGCCATCTTGAGGGGGTGGTGCCGAAAGGCATAGCGGTTCGAGTCCGCTCCAGGGCATAGTCCAGCCTCTAGGCCAGCTGATGGCTTGGAGCGCTATAAGCCACGCAAGTTGGGATGGCGTGATCTCGAACTTGCCACAGTAGCTCAGGGGTAGAGCACCCGATTCGTAATCGGGCGGTCGTGAGTTCAATTCTCACCTGTGGCTCTCGCACCACGACGAGCTGACCAACGGGTTTCCGGTAAGCAGTTCCTCTGTCGAATTTTTCCCCTTGGTCCCGATGACTCGCACCGGTCAACGCCCTATTCTCGCGGCCGCCCTCGCCTTCGTTGCGCTGGCCACCTCGGCAACGATCGCACTCTCGCGCCAACGCCGGCCGGCGTTACCGCCAATTCGTCACGTCTTCGTGATCATTCTCGAGAACGAGGGATTCGACACGACGTTCAATGCGAATCCACGCGCGCCGTATTTCGCCGACACGCTGCGGAAAGCGGGAGCATTCCTCCGTCAGTACTACGGAATTGGGCACTACAGTCTTCCCAATTATCTGGCGATGATTTCCGGCGTGGCGCCTACTCCGAAAACCCAGATCGACTGTCCGCATTACGACGATTTCGTCGAGACCGGAATTGCGCGTGACGGCCAGCCCATAGGCGATGGCTGCATCTATCCTGCGCACGTGAGGACCATCGCCAACCAGCTCGAGGCGAAGCACCTGACGTGGGGCGGTTTCATGGAGGACATGGGAAACGACCCAGCGCGCGAGGCGGCGACCTGTGGTCACCCCCAGATCGACACTACCGATCTCACCGAGATCGCCACACCGACCGACCAGTACGCGACCAAGCACAATCCGTTCGTCTATTTTCACGCGATCATCGATTCGGCGACGTGCAAGAGGAACGTCGTGCCACTTACCAGACTTGACGACGCGCTGAAATCCGCTGATCGAACGCCGAACTTTACCTTCATCGTGCCCAACCTCTGTCACGATGGACACGATCGGCCGTGCATAAACGGAGAGCCGGGAAGCCTCGAGTCAGCGGACGTTTTTCTGCGGCACTGGATTCCGCGCATCATGGACTCGCCGGCGTACAACGCCGATGGGCTCATCATAATCACGTTCGATGAGGCGTTGAGCATCAATGCCGAGTCGTGCTGTAATCAGCCAGCAGGTCCGAACACACCGAAGCCGGGGGTGAACGGCCCGGGAGGCGGCCGCACGGGAGCGGTTTTGCTTTCCCGCTTCATCAAGCCGGGAACGGTGTCCAACGTGCCGTACAACCATTACTCTCTGCTGCGCAGCATCGAGGATCTGTTCGGGCTGCCGCACCTCGGATACGCCGGCAGGTCCGGTCTGGTGCGGTTCGGTCGGGACGTCTTCACCGAATGGTCGCGCGCGCCATAGCGGCCCTTTTCGCGCCCTCGCGCCCTCGGTAAGTTGTCTCGTTAGTGCGGGCGTAATTCAGTTGGTAGAATGCCAGCTTCCCAAGCTGGACGTCGCCGGTTCGAGTCCGGTCGCCCGCTCTCTTAAGCTCCGAAATAAGCACTTACTGAACTGGTCCGCCCACCTCGGCAGGCCTTTTTTACTGCCGCAAACGGTGACCACGACGGTAACCGCTTGACGCACGCTTGGTCACCGTTGACTGACATATATCACGAAGCAACATCCGAATTGCTTCCTACCTGCACACTTACGAAGAGCTACCCAAAGGAGATGACTCGTTAGGTTGCTCCTTTTCCGCAGGTTGCTCCTTTTCCGCCTGCTAACGTGGCTGGCACTCTGGAGACGACACCACACCGCTCTCGTTCTGTCCCGGAGGTCTTTCAGGCCACCCACGCTCGACGAAGCCAATTCGCGAACCTGCGTCTACAGGAGTCGCGTCGGAGTTCAAAAGTTGGACTTGCCGCGCCCCTGCCGCCGACGCACCTTGGACCCATGTCAACCTACGGTCAGTTCTGCCCCGTAGCATTGGGCGCCGAGATCTTCGCCGAGCGCTGGACGCCACTCATCCTGCGCGAGTTGCTCAAGGGCGGCCGCCGCTTCTCCGACATTCAGCGAGGCAACCCGAGGATCTCGAAGAATCTCCTGACGCGACGTCTGCAGTCATTGCGTCGAAGTGGCATCATCGAGCAACTCGCGGCGCAGAGTGGCCACGGACACGAATACCAGTTGACGGTCGCAGGGCGCGAGCTCGGCGCCGTGATTGAGGCGCTCGGAACCTGGGGGTACCGGTGGGCGAGCAAGGACCTCACCGACCAGCACCTCGATCCCGGCTGGCTCATGTGGGTGCTGCGACGGATGGTCCCGGTCGACGCACTCCCCGCTGAGCGCGTGGTTCTCCTCTTTCGCTTCCGTCGACATAGCGGCCAGCTTTTCTGGCTCGTGCTGCACCGTCCCGAGGTCGATCTCTGTCTCTTCGATCCCGGGTATGAGGTGAGCTTGGAGATCGACGCCGAGGTCGAGGCTCTCGCTCGTGTGATGCTAGGCCAGGCGGCTCTGCTCCAGACCATTCGCGCGGGAGCCGTCGAGGTGCACGGCGCTCCGCGCTATCGTAAGGCGTTGCCGAATTGGATCGGAGTGACGCACTTCGCCGAGTTGGCCAACGCCGCGAGCGCCGCCGGACAATGATGGCCTAACGGTTCATTTTTGGGCCTGTTCGGTTGGCTCGCTCTCTCTCTACCGTCCTTCCATTGGTTGTCCGCTGATCATCATCGGGAGGAGAGTATGAGAGCATTCATCGAGAGCAGAGTGAAGCGCGTGGTCTTCGCGCTGGCGATGGCCGCGACCGTGTTCGCGTGCACTAACGCCGACCGGGAATTCGGTGTTGCGGGGCCAACGATACTGACTGCGCCCTCGGCCGCATCGCGCAGCGATGTCTCAAAACACGGCTTGGCGAGTCCAGAGTGGCAGGCGACTCTGACAGCCCTCGTCGCGCAGAACCACGTTAACCCTCTCGCCGCAAGTCGTGCGTACGCGCTCCTTGGCGTCGCCCAATATCGGGCCGTTCAACGGGCCGAACGCGGCGTTGGGTACTGGGATGACGAAGCTGCCTCGGTTGACGAAGAGTCGGAGCGCGCCGGCGGTCACCATCGTGCATCGGATCATGGTGCTGTCGCAGGCGCGTCCGCAGTTGTCCTCAGCTACTTGTTTCCTCTGCAGCAACAAGCGTTCGAGGATTTGGTGACGACGCAGAGGGATGCTTCTCCGGGGCAATCTCAGCGCGCGTTTGAGCGGGGCGAGGCCATCGGCCGCACGGAAGGCGCCGAGATTGTGACACGAGCCCAGGGTGACGGCTTCAGCAAATCCTTTACTGGTACGATTCCGGTAGGTCCCGGCTTCTGGATCAGCAACACCATTCCGGCAACGGTTGGTGGCGGCCAGATGCCAGGGGTGCTTCCCTGGTTCCTGACTTCAGCAAGCCAGTTCCGACCAGCGCCCCCGCCGGCCTTTGGGTCTCCAGCGTTTCTCGCCGCGCTGGCGGAGATTCGGCACATCTCCGACACGCGAACTGATGAGCAGATACAAATTGCGACCCTTTGGGCAATGAACGCCGCGGGGGTAAATCCTGGGGAGCCGACCCCGCCTGGCTACTGGGTCCAGGTGGGCACGGACGGTATCAATCAACACGGTTTCTCAGAGCGAGAAGCAACGCACATGTACGCGTTGGTGAGCGCAACGATGTTCGACGCCGCGATCGGCTGCTGGGACGGGAAGCTCACGTACTGGATGATCCGCCCATGGCAGGCAGACCCCGCGATCACGCTCGTCCCCGCTGTCGGGAAACCCAACCACCCATCGTATCCGTCGGCCCACAGCTGCTTCTCCTCATCGGGCGCGGAAGTACTGAGCGCCTTCTTTCCGGAGCAGCGCGCCCGATTGGATTCGCTGGTGACGGAGGCCGGGCTGTCGCGGATGTACGGCGGCATCCACTACCGATTTGACATCGAGGCCGGGAAAGAGCTTGGGGTGAGCGTTGCGCGATTCGCCATCAGTGCGGACAGATCAGGCCAATCGGTGTTGACACCGCCTAACGACCTGGACAGGGAAGGCTCTCGACCTCTACGGCCTTAGGAAGGGGGCCGCTCGGCGTCGGGGCGACCTTTCAGTGTTGGTCACCGTTGAGACTCGAGTACGCGCCAAATCGTTAGCGGGTAATGCAGCGCGCTGGCAATGCAGCGTTGATTCTTGGCGCGTTACGCAATAACTGCATTGTTTTCGCGCTGCTTCCCAAGCTGGACGTCGCCGGTTCGAGTCCGGTCGCCCGCTCCGACTATTCCGTTGTCGCAAATCTCGTTGCAGGAACGCCGTGGTCGTGATGACCACGGCGTGGAGGCGTCGGTCGGTCAGCCGGGAGTCTGAACGGCATACTGCTTTGCGTACTCGGCGTTCAGCCGCTGCCAGCCATCGAACTTCATCGCCTCCGGACCAACGATGCGGCCGATGGGGTTTCCGCTGAGAAGGTGATCCATCACATCGAGCGCAATGTGCCACCCGGCAGCCCCCATCGAGATGAACCGGCGATCGATGTTGGTCCACAACGTCAGGCGCGTGCCGCGACCAAGCGCTTCGAGCTCCCACCTGACATTGAAGTCGCCCCAGTTGTGCTCGAGCAGCCTTGGAGCATCGGCCCGTGTCACTCTGGTTTCGGTAACGTGCAGCGCAGGCGCTCCCAGCGTGGTGAGCTTCACTGTATTTCCAGCCGCAGCCAAGCTCCCATCCGCGTCGAAGGGCGTCCACTCGCGCAGTTGCGCTGGATCGGTTAGCGCCTGCCAGACTTTTTTCGGCGAATGGCGCAGCTCTCTGACGAGAATGAGCGTCCACTTCTCTCCGTCCTTTCGTACCTGCGCTCCGGTGGCCGGTCCCGGTGCGTACTGGTCCCGAGCGATCATCTATTCTTCCTTGTCTGCTCGCGTGCCAGCTGGGTGAGTTGAATGAGGTTGCCGCAGGTGTCGTTCAGCATCGCAATCGTTGAGGCGGTCACATCGGTGGGCGGCATTGTGAACTCCGCGCCGCGCGCCCTGATCCGCTCGTAGTCGCCCTTGACGTCGTCGGTGAAGAACATGGCCGCGGGCTGACCCTGTTGAAACATCGCCTGCTGATACGCTTTGGCCGCGGGGTTGTTGTTCAGTGCAAGCTGCAGCTCCGTGCCGTCCGGCTCGGTGGGCGAGGCCACGGTGAGCCAGCGATATGGGCCCTGACTGACATCGGTTTTCTTGGCAAAGCCCAGTACCTCCGTATAGAAGTGCAAGGCTTTGTCCTGGTCATTCACGTACACGCTTGTCAGTTTGATTTTCACTTCGTTTCTCCTTTGCCGCGTTCGCGGGTTTTGGCCATCGTTTTCTCACTGTCTTCCTTTTCGTTCGTGTTGACTGATCCATGCGGTCGAGGTGGCGTTCGAGGGCGTCGACGTGGGCGGACCAGAAGCGCCGGAAGGGAAGGAGCCATGCGTCGAGCTCCATGAGCGGCTCTGGACGATGTGCTGCAGGCGGCGGGCGATTTGGCAGCGAAGGTCATCGTGAGCTGCTCGCTGCCGATGGATGCCGACGACACCAGGCTCGTCATCGCACATACTTCCTCAGGTGCGGAGGAGCTGCAGAAAAAAGACGCGCACGCGAAAGACGTGACGGCGCGACTGATTCGTGACGTCCGGTTTGAGCCGGTTGACGCCGGACCACTCAGAATCGCGCGGTACATCGAGCCGTTTACGATGCTGGTCGGACAGCTTGCCTACGAAGGTGACAGGGGCCCCGCGCTGGCTTACCGATTCGAGTGGTTTGAAGAACGTCAATAGTCGATATTTCTTTTTAGTAACTCGAACGAGGTTGACGATGACGGGAGCGACAGAATGCGCGGTGCTTGCCGGCGGATGTTTTTGGGGAATGCAGGACCTGATCCGCCGATATCCCGGCGTGATTTCCACGCGCGTTGGATATACGGGCGGAGATGTTCCGAACGCGACCTATCGCAATCACGGCACCCACGCCGAGGCGATCGAGATCATTTTCGATCCGCAGAAAATCAGCTACCGCAAGCTGCTGGAGTTCTTCTTCCAGATACATGACCCGACAACGCGAAACCGTCAGGGCAATGACATCGGTACCAGCTACCGCTCGGCGATCTTCTATACGAATGAAGATCAAAAGCGGGTTGCATTTGACACCATCGCCGATGTCGAGGCGTCCGGGCTATGGCCGGGCAAAGTCGTTACCGAGGTCGTGCCCGCCGGCCCCTTCTGGCAAGCCGAGCCCGAGCACCAGGATTATCTCGAGCGCTACCCGAACGGGTACACCTGTCATTATCCCCGGCCGGGATGGGTGCTCCCGAAACGCGAGAGAGTCGGCTCGCAGGAAGGGACAGATTCCGCTCTGTCCGGAGCGGGTTCGTAAGTACATCCTAGCGGGATGTGCCTTCCCGAGCCACACTACTACGACCCACCCTTCCTTAGAACCTCTAATCGAGGAGGGTTCGTCAAGATGTCCAAATTTCTGGTGACTGCGCTCGCCGCCCTCGCGCTTGCGTGCGCCACGAAGCCGACGCCGGTCACGATAAGCGGCGACGCAGGCTCGCGCGCATCGCTGGCGGGCAGATGGAGCGGCGAATACCAGAGTCAGTCTACGGGGAGAAGCGGCAGCATCGTTTTCAATCTGTCGCCTTCGGGCGAAGCGGCGACGGGCGATGTGGTGATGATACCACGCGGCTACGGTAAAGCGCTGGTGCCCTACAGTCAGACCACCGCCGGCGGCACGATACAGGATACCAACACCTCCCAGGTTCTAACCATCAAGCTGGTGAGAGTCGCCGGTGATACGGTGAGCGGTGTATTGGACGCGTATCGCGAGCCGCAGTGTGATTGCCCGGTGGTGACGACATTCACCGGCTTGCTAAACGGCGATAGCATCGACGGCACTTTCGCCACGCGCGGCACGCCGGCCAACGCGCCGCAGACGGGAACCTGGCGAGTCAAGCGCACCAGATAGTCCGCGTCGGGATCGCGATTGCGCTGCTGCTAGCCGCCGCCTGTCGCGGGGCGGGTGGCACGCAGTCGGTCGCGATCACGCACGTGTCGGTAATCGATGTCGTCAGCGGAGCCACGAATAAGGACTATACGGTCCTCCTGAGCGGGAACCGCATCGCCTACGTCGGCCCGGCGGCGTCGGCCAAGGTGCCGGAAGATGCGCGCGTTGTCGACGGTCGCGGAAAGTTTCTTATTCCCGGCCTGTGGGACATGCACGTGCACGCGTTCGTGTACGTGTTCTCGGATTTCGCCGGCCCGCTGATGGTCGCCAACGGGGTCACCGGGGCCCGCGACATGGGCTACTACATCGACACGACGCTGCGCTGGAAGGCGGACATCGCCGCCGGTCGCGAGCTCGGGCCGCGTCTGGTAGCCGGGGTCCGCGTGGACGGGCCGGTCAACAAGGCACGCTTTGTCGCGCACGTGGTGACCGAAGAAGATGGCGTGCGTGCCGTCGACACACTCGCTCGTAAGAAAGACGGCTCGCCGCGCGCCGATTTCATCAAGACATATTCGTGGGTGCCCCGCGCCGCCTACTACGGAATCGTGCGTGAGTCAAAGAAAATCCACATCCCGTTCGAGGGGCACGTTCCGTATTCAGTCAGCGTGGTCGAAGCATCCGATTCCGGACAGCGCAGCATCGAGCATGAGGACGATCTCAGCCGAGCATGTTCATCGCAGGACAGTATGCTGCGCGCACGCTCGTTCGACACGACGAGTTTCAAGCATCTGGTGGAGGAGGTCAGAGACCAGGCAGCCATCATGCGGCGGTCATACGATCCGGCGAAATGCCGAACGGTGATTGCCACTCTGGCGCGCAATCACACCTGGGTCACGCCGACGCTCGTCGCCTATCAGCCCTACGCCCACGCCCTCGACAGCGCGAGCACCCACCCCGAGTGGTCGAAGTACGTTCCCGGAATCGTGCAGGGTGGCTGGCTCCATCGCGCGGCCGATCTCACACCGGCAGACTCGCTAGTCGTACGCAGCTACTTCAGTTTCGAGCGCACCAACGATCTCAATAAGGCAGGCGTCAGGTTGTTGGCGGGAACCGATGCTCCCCAGGCATTCGTGTATCCGGGTTTCAGCCTGCACCAGGAGCTCGAGCTGCTGGTGCACTCGGGACTTACTCCTTTCGAATCACTCCGCACCGCGACCTACAATCCCGCCGAGTTCTTCAACGCGCTCGATTCACTGGGAACGGTGAGCCGCGGTAAGCTGGCCGATCTCGTATTGCTCGATGCAAATCCACTCACCGATATCCGCAACACGCGCCGGATCTCGGCGGTCATCGCCAATGGACGAGTTTTCGACCGTGCCGCGCTCGATTCGCTATTGAGTCACGTCGCGACGGTGCTCAAGCGTTAGCTCGGTGTTCAGGCAGCGGCGTCGACTGCGGGTCGTGGCGTCGCTCGGCGCTTCGGAATTCGCGAGCGCGGCCTGAGGCGGCTTCTGGTCGCCTGACGCAACGAGACGAAGCACAGTCCCCAGCTCCACACCAGCCACGAAATCCGCTCTGGGGGATTCATCGTCCGCAGCATCACCATTCCCACTGCGACGCCCCCGACAACCATTGAAGCCGGTGTCGTCGGAGTGGCGGCGGTGCGGCGCGCCACCACTTCGATGGCGCGAGGTCCCTCGCTGATGATCGTCCGACGAATCGCAATGTCGAGCTGGGCCGGACTCATTTCACGCCAACCAGGAATTCGCATGACGCTCCAGGCCGGCGCCGTCCGCCCCCAACCGTGATTGTCCGAGGCCGACACGACCGCGAGATGGAGTTTGTCCGCCAGCGCAAAGATTGCTTCATGATCACGTGACGACTGGGCGATGCCACGTGGAGATCCATCCGACACTTCGATACCAGCGATACGGACGGGGCCGGCCGTTTCGTCGAGCGGAATGCGCAGGATGTCGCCGGGCATCGAGAGCAGGAGTAGTGGCGGCGCCGGTCCTCCATCTGCGGCCACCGCCGCTTCCTTCCAGTCGGGGGAAGTGATTTGCATTCGCTTCGGATCGACGCCGATCAGAATGGGATGCTCATCGCCGTCGCGCAGCTCCACACCGGGTAGCAGCGTGGTCCATTCACCGGCCGTCAGCGGATTTTGTTGCGCTCCATCCAGAGCCCCGTCGAACGTGCGATGATCGGTGACGTAGACGACGTTGAATCCCGAGCTGGAGTGCCACTCGCGATTTTTCTCGGCGTCGAAACCACTGCGTCCATCGTGCGAAGCCGAGGTGTGGCTGTGAAAGTCAACCGTGATGAGGTCGGGGTCGCTCAATCGAAGGGAGGCCATCGGACGCCACGCCACGAGGGCGACGCCAACGACTGCCACGGCACCACTCGTAAACCCGACCAGAGCCCTGATCGTTTTCCCGATCGTGAATCCATTCCGCGACCGGGCGTGCCTGCGCGCGCAGAGAACGAGGAAGGCCAGGGCGAAGGAGATGAACGTCGTCCAATACTGTGCGGGTGAGAGGAGGGTCAGGGCATCGAGGACATTCGACACCGGGGCGATGATGTAGTAGGCGAGCGGTCTGCTCAGAGACGCGGCGACCAGCTTCCCGGGGTGCGCCGGATCGACGAGTGGTGGCAATGAAAAAACCGCCGTCATTACGAGTCCTGCGGTAATCACGAGCGGCCATCGATAACGCCAGAGTCGCCTTGTTCTCGGGTAGTTCACGTGCCTCGTCGCATCGAGTTTCGTGTCAATGTCGTGCAGGTGTAGGACGATTTTTCCGCGGCTACGTTATTCCCATCACCTGTCTCTACGATGACACCGCGCTCACCGTGCGCGGGAAGGTAACGACGACTTTCGTTCCCTTTCCTGGCTCCGACTTCAGTGAAATGTTCGCGCCATGTTCGCGAGCGATCCAGCTGGCAATTGACAGGCCGAGCCCTGCCCCTTCCGTCCGGCTGCGGGCAGTCTCGCCGCGAAAGAATCTTTGAAATACTCGTGACAGCTCTTCCTGTTTGATGCCTATGCCGGTGTCGTCAACGGAAAAAGTCGGTGCCCCATCCTGCATTGACACGCTGACGTGCACCTGACCCCCCGGATCGGTGAACTTCACCGCGTTATCGAGGACGATCATCGCCAGCTGCCGGATGAGTGAGGCATCACCTTCGATTGGCGCTTCCTCGAAGTCATCGACGGTGATCTCCACATTTTTCTGCCGCGCTACGACGCGAGCCGCGCCCGCTGCGTCGATGGCAATGTCGTCGAGAAAAATCCTCTCCTTTTCGATTTGCCGCTCTCCGGTGTCGGCGCGGGCGAGGACCAGCAGACTGTCGACGATGCTACCCAGCCGACGCGCTTCAGCCTCAACGCCGCGCAGGGCCGACACATAGTTCGCTGCTTCGCGCGGCTGCTGCAACGCGATCTCGGCCCGGGTGCGGAGAATCGTGATCGGAGTTCTCAGCTCGTGTGCGGCATCGGCCATGAACCGGCGCATGAACTCGATCGATCGCTCGATGGGCGCCGTCGATTTCCTGACGAGCAGGAATCCACCCGCGGCTACCAGAACGAGGGCCAGCAACGCAATCCCCACGAAGGCGGCGATGAGATCCGCGTATTTGTCCTCGAGCTCCTCCTGATCGGCGACCGCGACCGCGACGAGATGCTGGCCCGAGGCAAGCTTGAACCGCATGGCGTGGAGCCTCAGAGTTTTGTCGCCCGGCATCTTGCGTTGGACGATCACTTGTCCAGTCTTCGCCGCTTCCCTGGCAGCCTGGATGATCCATGGGTCGACCTTGGTCGGCTTCACTGGATTTCCCAAAGTGTCGAGCAGGTAGAGAATGCGATCGGGGATGTTGAGCTCGTCTACTGCATCGAGCACGCGGCCACGCACTGAAGCCTGCTCCAGCTCCCTGATGCGGGCGGCCCTGATCAGCTCGAGGGTGGCGTCGCGCAGGGAATCATCGAGTTGTTGCGAGAGCTGGTAGGTGATGACGGCGAACAACCCGGCGCCGAGCAGAACGATGATCAGTCCGAATGTCGCTACATACCAGATTGTGAGGCGCAGCCGCAGGCGAACGAGGCGCTGGAGACCCAGCCGCGACGAGGTCGCTTCAATCGCCAAAGCGATACCCGGCTCCGCGCACAGTCTGGATCAACTTGACGGGAAACTCGTCGTCGATCTTGCGGCGCAGGCGCCGCACCAGCACCTCGAGCACGTTGGTGAACGGATCGTGGTTCTCGTCCCAGACGTGAGCAGTGATGGCCGCGCGGTCAACGACCTGGCCATGGTGGAGCACGAAGAACTCGAGTAGAGAGAACTCTTTCGCCGTCAGCTCGATCGGCTTCCCGGCGCGACGCACGCGTTGCGCTTCCAGATCCACTTCCAGATCTGAAACGCGCAGTGTCTCCGGCAGCGGAGCCCCGCGGCGGCGCGCCAATGCCCGAACCCGCGCCAGCAGCTCGCGGAATGCGAACGGTTTGGTCAGATAGTCGTCGGCGCCGACTTCGAGCCCCGCCACGCGGTCGTCGACGGTATCTCGCGCGGTGAGCATCAGAATCGGCGTCGCCACCTCGCGTGAGCGCAGTTCCCGGCAAAGATCGAAACCGCTCCCGCCTGGCAGCATGACATCGAGTATGACGACGTCGAAGGTGCCGAGTAGCGCCTTCATTTTGCCATCGGCGTAGTTGGCGACGGTCACGACCTGAACTCCGTGCTCAGCGAAGCCGGTTTTGATGATCGCCGCCAGCCCGGGATCGTCCTCGACTAGAAGAACTCGCATTGGCGCCAATCTACACGGTTGGACTTTGGCTGCACACTATGTAATCAGGATGACAGCTACGCGCTCTAAGATTCACTTGCTAACCGCAGGCTAACTCCCGCGAGCAACGCGGGCTGCAGTCAAACATATGGAGGAGGACGCATGTTGAAAGTGATAGCCGTGGCCGTCGCCATCGCCGCTACCACCACCGTCGCCGGTGCGCAGGGAACCAGCTACAACAAGAGCACGGCCAAGCCGGCAACGCAGGCCAGCACGACCGCCAAGTCGCACAAGAGAATGAAGAAGGAGAGCCAGGCAGCGCTTCAGAAGGAAGCGAAGATCTCCGAGGCCGACGCGCGTGCGACCGCGCTGAAAGAAGTTCCGAACGGGACCGTGAAGTCCGAGGAGCTCGAGCGGGAACATGGCAAGCTCATTTACTCCTACGATATCACCGTCCCTGGCAAGAGCGGTGTGCAGGAAGTGAACGTCAACGCCATCG
>JBKPDS010000009.1:0-7456 GCA_046727995.1 Gemmatimonadota bacterium | reverse complement strand
CGCCAGGATGAAGGCCACGCGCGGTTTTCCACTCAGTGAGTCACGGAGACAGTGACCCGCTGATAGCGTGTAAGGATGGGCGTTCCGTTGTCGGTCGCCTCGAGAACAAGCTGAATCGTCTGACCCGGCGTTGCGTCTCTGGGGATTTGAAGAAGCGTGGCGAGCGCGGTGGGAGCTGAGAGACTGACCTCTCCTGGGTAGGTGTCGACGTCCTTCCACCGCCACCACCGCACTGAAACCGTGTTGCCGTCCGGATCCGACGCCGCTGCTTCGAGGCGCACCGTTTCGCCCGGCCGCGCAGAGACGTGGGCGCCGCCGAGAATCTTCACGATCGGCTCGTGATTGGCGCGCGTGTACGTCGGTGTCACCGACCAGATCATGCGTGCGGCGAAATCGTTTTGCGCTGCCGGCGTGAAATTGGGAGACGGTGACGGCGGACGCGTCGATGGTCCCTCCGGTCCGATCGCCTCGAGACTCTTCAAGAACGCCTCGAACGACGTCGCCTGGCCAGCAACTCCAGCGCTCGTCGCGGCGCTCGGCGACGATGGGTTCACCGCCACGCGTCCGCCCCAACCGCCCGGCGTCTCACCGCGATAGGCGCTGAGCCCGTTGTCGATCAGGTTCAGATAAGTGAAGGTATCTCCCTCGCCGAGGAACTCGCCCTTTGGCCGCGGCGGAAGCCAGACGACGTATCCCATCGCGCGCAGTTCACTCGCCGTGTGGCCGGTGAGGCCGAAGTAATCGAAACGGTCACCGTTTACCATCTGCTTTCCATCGCCCCAGACGCGGTAGTGAGCGCCCAACGGCCCTTTGCTCGATACGTTCTCGCGCGTCCAGTCCGCGCTGAAATACGGCGCGTTCTCAGCGGAGGCGAAGACGAACGTCCCGTATCCAAGACTGACTCCGCCTTGTCCGCTTGGCAAAGACCGGATGTCGGGCCAGTTCGGGCGGATGTAAGTGGCGTAGGTGTCGTCCTGATCGCCCGAGAGCGAGAGGATTGCTTTGCGTGAGACCTTCGCACGGACTGCCGGCCAGTCGGCCGTTGCGGCGTAGCGATCCTGAATCGACTTGAGCGCGCGCGCGATGGTGCTCGCTCCGCCCCACGCCAGCAGGTACACCGGAGCAGGATCGTCGTCGAGCAGAACATCGCGAATGAGATCGGAGCCGGGCGTGTCCTTCGAGAAGTCTCCGTCGAACTCCACATTGCCCCAGCGGATCTTCGATCGCAGGAGAGCGGGCGGAGGATAGTCCGCGTGGTGAACGCGCAGATTCGGGTAGACTCGCTCGTAGAGATCGACAGCATCGTCAATGAATCGTTCGCCCGGCGCCCAACGCCACGATTCGCACGGGCATAAGTTGAGACCGAATCGGAAGTACTCTCGATTCGGCACCGCCCATTTCTTTCCCGTTCCGTCGCCCTTCCAATGGTATTGGCTGCTGGCGTAGACGAGGCCTTCGGTGCGGAAATCAGTGCTATAGAGCAGGTAGCGGATGAGAGAGTTGGAGTCGTCGAGCTCTGGGTCGGTGGTCACGACGACGCGCGGCTTCTCCATCCCCGGAGTCGTGGCCAGGAGCTCGCGGCCATTTATCGGATGGTGCGCGGTCGCCGCACAGCCGGCGAGCGCCATACTGAGAACAGATAATGTCGAACGGCGAACGATGGTCATCCTTTTGGATCTCGCGGCTGAACGCCTCACATGCCGGCAGTTATGGGAGAGGGTTTGAAGCCCCAGAACGTCAGGTAGATGCCCAGCGAGAACTCCCATACGGCGATTGGCAGCGTGAGAACCGCCGCGACCGGACTTACCACTTTGATCAACCCGACGAGAACGGCGAACCACGCCGAGACTAGAAGAACCGCTCCGATGAAAGCCAGCACAGGAAGCCAGCGTGGCACCAGGCGCGACTCGTAAAGCAGCGAACCAAGCAACACCCCGTTCACCGCCGGGATAAAACTCTGGGCGAAGAAAAAGGTGAACTGGTACTGCGCGGAGAGACCTTGCGCCGTGATTAGCGCTGCGCTTCCCGCGCCCGCCTGTCGCAAGCTCACGATCGACATCAGGCTGACGATGCCGACATAGATGGTGGCAGCTTCCAGGATGCGTGAGGCAACGAAGCCTATCGCGCGTGCCTCGCCCTGTCGCTTGACGACCGGGTATAGCGCCACTGCGGTTCCGATACCAGCGAGGGCGACGATCATCTCCAGCAGCACACCCACAATCACTGGAGTGTCTGGGCCCGGGCCGACGATGAAATTCGGCCCGCGCACTGCCCTGTATAGACCCAAGGTGGGGATCGACACGAAGGTGAGTAGATAGAAGATCCCCGCGGCCAGCGAGTACTTACGCAGCGAGTTCATACCCTTGATCATACGGGTTCCCGCTGCCTCCCGCCTGGCAGCTCGATGCTGACTTTTCAAACCTTGCCTGCATCCTGGCTGTCCGAGTCGATGTCCTCAACCCCAACCCGTCCGTCCTCAAGGCCATCCCTGCATGACGATGAACAGACGCGATCTACTCTTCGCGAGTGGACTGTTCCTGCTTGGGCGCACGCGCGCTGGCAGGCAGGACGCCGCGCTTCCGCGTGACCAGCAACAGACTACTCCGCAAGCGCGCCTTCTCGAAGCGCTCAAAGCAAATCGACTTCCCCTCACGATGGCCGACGGTCGTCCCGCAGGACGCGGCTGGGATTGGCTAGTTCAGCAAGCGCGGGATGCACGCTTCACACTGATCGGCGAAGAACACGGAGTCGCGGAAACCGCGCAGTTCTCGGCGGCTCTCTTCAATGCGCTTCGTGGATCTGGTTATAGCCGAATGGCGATCGAGCTTTCACCGATCGTTGCGCAGGACATCGAGACGGCGGCGCGGCGCAATGGCCTGCAGGGGATCTTGGATTTTTTTGCTCGCCCCGACACCTGGAGTCCGATGTACCTGCGCGAGGAAGCTCAATTTCTCGCGTCAGTCGTCAGCGCCGCGCCGAAGAGAGAGCGAGTTCTATGGGGATTCGACCGCGAGATTTTCAGCGATCGCTATTTGATCTCCAGGCTCGAGGCAAGGGTGCCGCGGCAAGCAAGGGGGCCTTTCACGCGCCTGAAGGAAGCATCGACGAATGCGTGGGCGCGGCAGCAGCAAAATTCCGCGCCGCCCTTTCTCTTCTCCGGGCAAGATCCGGCCATCGTGTCAGCCGTGCGGGTCGCCTGGCCAAACGCTGACCGAGAGAGTGACACGATCCTGCGCACCCTCGAGGAATCACTTGCCATCAACGCTGTCGCACAAACTGGCACCGCCTGGGATTCCTCCGAGCGCCGAGCGCAATGGATGCGGAATGCTTTCGCGGAGCGGCTGAGGGAAGAGCGCGGACGCGCATCGCCCCCAAAGGTCCTGATGAAGGCCGGCTACAACCACATGGTCCGCGGCCTCAATTACGTCAACATTTTCGATGTCGGCGCGATTCCGGATGAAGTCGCAACCCTCAGCGGAGGTCGCGCTTTCCATATCATCGTCCTCCCTGGCCCAGGTTCTCATCAGGCTGTCCTCGGCCCAGGCCGAAGCTTCGTCTCCGTCTCGAGCGATGAGTTTGACGAATTCAAAGCCGGTGACCAGCGTCTCACGCGTGTGCTTTCAAACGTCAACGCCCCGGGTCACGAAGTGATTGACCTTCGCGCCCTGCGGCCACTGGCAATGCGTGGTCTCGAGAGCTGGAACTCCGACGTCGTCCGGACGATCCATGGCTACGATGCGGCCGTGATTTGGAAAGGCGCACGTGCCTCATTAGCGTGAAGCGGGAAGCGGGAAGCGGATATCGGGAAGCAGGTACGGGCACGGGAAGCGGGTAACGGGCAACGGGTACGGACAACGGGGAAGCGGGAACTCAAGGTGAGGTCCAATCAATGAAACGATTCATAATTGGGTATGGCTTTATACTGCTCTTCGTTGCGTCGTCGCTCGCCGCCCAGACCAGGACAGTCGCCGAGCGACTAGGATATCCCCGCGACGCCAAGCTGCTGATCCTGCACGCCGACGACCTCGGCTTCGCCCACTCCGCCAACGCCGCCAGCTTCGACGCACTCGACAAAGGCGTCATTTCCTCGGCCAGCATTATGATGCCGACGCCCTGGATAACCGAAGTCGCGGCGTATGCGAGGGCACATCCTGACGCCGATCTCGGACTGCACCTGACGCTTACCGCCGAATGGCAGACCTATCGCTGGGGCAGCGTCGAATCGAAGGACAAGGTTCCCAGCCTGCTCGACCCCGATGGCACTTTCCCGAACAACGATAGCGTCGTCGCCGTGAGGGCCAAGCAAGAGGAAATCGAGCTCGAGCTGCGCGCACAGATCCAGCGAGCGATGGCGTTGGGGATTCGTCCGACGCATCTCGACAGTCACATGGGCTCGCTGTTCACGACGCCGGCGCTCCTCGCCACGTATGTGAAACTCGCCCACGAGTATCACCTGCCGTTTCTCGCGCTCAGAAGGAATCCGTTCGGCGATGCGCCGATGCCGCTCGCACCAAACGACATTCCGCTCGACGCCCTGATCCAGGCGTTCCCGAGCGTTACACCGGACAAATGGAAGGAGTTCTATCTGAACGCGATCGCCAATCTGAAGCCAGGCCTCACGGAAATCATCGTCCATTTAGGACATGACGACGCCGAGCTGCGGGCCGTGACTGTGAACTACGACGGGTGGGGATCGGCGTGGCGGCAGCGCGATTACGACGTGGTGAACAGCCCCGAGTTCAAGAAGGCGCTACAGGACAACAAGGTTATTCTCATCAAGTGGAGAGATCTGCAGAAGCTCGTGCAACCCTGAGCGACTGCCGTCACGCGGCCGTGATCTGGATCCTGGCCGAGATTTAGATTGCGTCGATCGTCTATGCAAATAACAGCGCCGATGTAGATCGAGCAATGACGCACCACGAGCACCACATCACGCAAGGTCACGATAAGCACGCCGGCCACACCGTCGCGATGTTCCGCGACCGGTTCTGGATCTCGCTGCTGCTCACCATCCCGACGCTCGTCTGGGGCCACATGCTCCAGCGGGCGATCTCGTTTTCGCCGCCGCACTTTCCAGGCTCCGAGTGGATTCCCGCTGTATTTGGAACAGCGGTGTTCATCTACGGCGGCACGCCCTTCATCAAAGGTGGACTGAGCGAGCTGCGCGATCGTTCGCCCGGAATGATGACGCTGATCGCGTTGGCGATAGGTGTCGCCTTCCTCTTCAGCGCGGCGGTCACGCTCGGCTTCCCGGGAATGCCTCTCTGGGAAGAGCTCGCCACGCTGGTGACGATCATGCTGCTGGGCCACTGGATCGAGATGCGATCGATCAATCAGGCCCAGGGTGCGCTGAAGGAGCTCGCCAAACTTCTGCCAAATGTTGCGACGCGGGTCGAAGGCGATCGCACCGAAGAAGTGCCTGTCGATCAACTGCGCGAGGGAGACATCGTTCTGATTCGGCCGGGGACCAGAGTGCCTGCCGATGGAATCACGAACGAAGGAACGAGCAGCGTCGACGAATCGATGCTGACCGGCGAATCAAGTCCCGTCGGCAAGAAGCCCGGGGACAAAGTCATCGCTGGTACTGTGAACGCTTCCGGTGCGCTCCGAGTTGAAGTCACCGGTACAGGAGAGAGAACAGCACTCGCCGGTATCGTGAGACTCGTCGAGCAGGCGCAAAGCTCGCGTTCACGTGCGCAGGCAGTTGCGGATCGCGCTGCGTTCATCCTTACGATTGTCGCGCTCGTCACTGGATTCATCACGCTGGTGGTGTGGCTGCTGCTTCTGCCGGGAAATCCAGCATTCGCGATCGAGCGGATGGTGACCGTTCTCGTTATCGCATGTCCGCATGCACTGGGGCTCGCCGTTCCTTTGGTGATCGCGATCTCTACGACACTCGGCGCGCAGGCCGGGTTGCTGGTACGAGACAGACGTGGTCTGGAAGAGGCACGCAATCTCAATTCAATCGTGTTCGACAAGACCGGCACGCTGACGCTCGGCCAGCACCGCGTCGTCGACCTCACGACCGTGGATGGAGTCACGCCGGAGGAGGCGCTCCGTCTTGCCGCGGCGGTCGAAATGGATTCGGAGCATCCAATCGCGCGCGCGATCGTGAAAAGCGCGGAAGAGCGCGGTCTCCGAATACCGGCGCCAAGCGACTTCGAGTATCTCCAGGGCCGCGGTGTTCACGCGACGGTGGAGGGCCGGCGACTGGCGACGGGTGGACCAAACTTGCTCTCGGCGTTGAAACTGGAGCTCGATCCACGACTGAAGGAATTCGTCGATCGCGCCTCGACGCGCGGCCAGACCACAGTTTTTCTGATTGACGGCCAGAGAGTCATCGGTGCATTCGCGGTAGCCGATGCGGTGCGCCCCGAATCAAAGGAAGCGATCGCGCGGCTGCATCAGTCAGGGATCGAGGTGGTAATGATCACCGGTGACGCGAAGCCGGTAGCAGATGCGGTCGCGAAGGAGCTGGGCATCGATACCGTCTTCGCCCAGGTCCTGCCGGATGAAAAAGCGAAACGTATCGAGGAGCTCCAGGCACTCGGAAAGAAAGTCGGAATGGTTGGCGATGGAGTTAACGACGCACCGGCGCTGGTGACGGCAGATGTCGGAATCGCGATCGGAGCAGGCACCGAGGTAGCGGTCGAAGCCGGCGACATTGTTCTGGTGCGGAGCGATCCGCGAGATGTACCCCGGATTGTGGCACTCTCGCGCGCCAGTTACCGGAAGATGATTCAGAATCTTTGGTGGGCCGCCGGATACAACATCGTCGCGATTCCGCTGGCCGCGGGGATTCTCGCATCGCGAGGGATCATCTTGTCACCGGCGATTGGCGCTGTACTAATGTCTGCCAGTACAGTGATCGTTGCGATCAACGCGCAATTACTTCGGCGCGCGAAGCTGTAGGGATCTGCGACTCGTTGAAGCGAGCGCTCGTCATTTCGTTCAGCCACACCAGGATTCGCTGTGCCACGGTCTCCCAGCGTAACTCGATCATCATGTTGTGCGCGACGTCAGCAATGATCTCCGCCCGGGTACCGTAGGCTCGCGCGGTCGCTTCGATTTCGGTCGCCTTCAACATGTTGTCCCGCGCGCCGCCCAAGACGAGCACAGGAGTCCCCGGCTTGGGCGGTTTGGGCAGATCCAACGCGACCATGTCGAGAAATCCACGGAACGAGTCGTCCTGCATCCGTTCCCAGTATTTCTGAAGTTGTTCATGGGGGACGTCGGAGAAGAATGCTTCGCGCGCCAATGCAGGAGTGCGCACCAGTGGATAGAGACTGAGCGTCAGGTTGATTCTGGCGAAGAGCAGTGGATGTCGTCTGGCGATTCTGAGAGCGGTTGGCAGAAGTCCGCTGGGTGGCGGAGTGTTCATCATCACGGCTGCCGGCGCGGAGTGATCCTCGAGGTATTTCTCGATGATGAATCCACCCATTGAGTGCCCGATCAA
>JBKPDS010000008.1:0-20169 GCA_046727995.1 Gemmatimonadota bacterium | reverse complement strand
CTCAGCAATTCCTCACAGTTTTTACGGAACGGCTCTTGAACTGAATAAGCTACTTGCACGAACCCGTCTAAGCTCAGGAGGTGCTATGCGGTACAATCGATTCAACCGACTTCGAAGCGGGGTGGCGGCGCTGGCGGTAGCGCTCGCCGCGACATCCGTCGCTTCCGCTCAATCGCGGGTCGTTCTTCCCGCCGGCAGTGTCATCATTGTTCGCACCAACGAGGCGCTGCAGTCTGCATCCGCCAGACCCGGACAGACTTTCCTTACCAATGTTCAAGAGAGCATTGGGGTCGACGAATTCACTGTAATCCCCGCCGGCAGCACGATTCGCGGCGTGGTCCAGATGGCAACACCGGCGACGCGCCAGCAGTCGGGCGTCATCGACGTCGTCTTCGATCGTTTGATTCTGCCCAATGGCTCGACGTTTCAGATCCAGGGCAAACTCACCAGCACTGACTCCGCTGAGCGCCGTCAGATCGAGAGCGATCCGAACGCGCACGTAGTACTGGTTGGAGAACGTGGTGGTATCGGTGCGGCGATCGCCGGCGCCGGCTCCAGCAAGAGCGCTAACAACATTTTTGCGGCACTCGGCAGTTTGCTTTCCGAAGGCCGTGACGTAAACGTCCCAGCCGGAACTCCGCTCGCCGTGCAGCTTCAGAGTGCGGTGACGTTGCGAGGCGGTGGACGGTTACGCGGCATCGAAGGATCAACGATTTACACAGCGACCGACCGCGTCCGTGCGGCGCAGCAGGCGCTGGCGCAGCTGAATTACTACCGTGGTCCGATCACGGGTCAGCTCGATGACGCAACGCGTCGCGCGCTGTTCCAGTTCCAGGTCGACCGGAATCTGAGCGCCACCGGAAACCTCGATGGACGCACAGCGCAGGCGTTGGGGCTGACGCTCGGCACGACGTTGTCCGGTACAGTTCTGTCCGCGTCGCAGGCAGCAGCAGTGCGGCGTGACGCCCAGCTTCTCGTGTCGCGAATTCGTAGTGAGCTGGCCGCCTCGGGTGTTGGTCGACTGGATGCATCAAGGACCTACGCACAGGGCGATATGGATCTGTGGTTTGCGCTATCGGCTTTCGCCGACAACGCTTCCATCTATGAGCAGATCGTGAACAACGGCGGCAATCGTGATGCGGCGGTGCTGGCTGGCCACGCACTGGCGAATGCTGCCCGTCGTGTTGATGGCGCAATGCCGAACGCGCGCGTGTCGGTGCAGGTGCAGAACGCGTGGAACAGCATTCGTGCGCAAATCAGCACCATCGATTCGTCAATGTCAGGAACCTGATCGCGACCAATTGCGATGGCAGTGAAACGGGCGCGGGGAAACATTCCCGCGCCCGTTTTTTTTTCAGGGCGCTGGCTCCTGCATCACACTCTTGGCCAGCGCATCCTGCTGAGCGCCCGTACGGGCACGATCACGTTTGTCGATCGCGCCCTCAGCCCGTGCCAGCAGACGCTTGTCGTCAATCCTGGTGGCCCAGTCCGTAAATGCCGGCGTCGGACCTTTCCACTCCATCTCGTCGACATTCGCAAACAGCGGCGCGTCAGTCTTCAGCGTCGCCAGCGTCTTGAACAGAATCGCGTTCTCCGACTCGCCGCCGAGTTTCTCCGGCGGAAACGACTCGATTGGCCCGTATCGATTCAGCAGATTCGCCGCGGTGCTGGGACCAATTCCGCGGATGCCGGGATAGCCATCCTGCGCATCGCCGACGAGGGCGAGAAAATCGGGAATCAGCTCCGGATCGACGCCGAACTTCTTGTGCACAGCTTCGGAGTTCCTGATCTGCATTCCTTTGCGAACGATCTGCACCACCCGATCGCCACGCACGCACTGGGCGAGATCCTTGTCATTCGCCCAGATGCAGACTTTGTCCACCCGCGGATCTTTCGCTGCCAGGTGAGCGGCCGACGCGAGACCGTCGTCGGCCTCGAGCTCGATCATTGGCCAGACGGCGACGCCCATCGCCGTCAGAGCGTCTTCGAGCGGCAGAAACTGTGAGTAGAGTACGGGTTCGATCCCCTCACCTGTCTTGTAGTCGGCCCACAGATCGTTGCGGAACGACTCGATGACGTGATCAGTGGCGACGCCGACATGTGTCGCCCCCGTCTCCACCATCTCGAGGATCGAATGCAGCACTCCGGCGACAGCGCCAAACGGTTTGTCCTTCCCCTGGTTCCAGCTGCGCTGGCCGTAGAAATGGCGGAAAAGCTCGTAGGTGCCGTCGATCAGGTGGACGATCATTCCTGTACGATAACGCCTAGCGCCGCTTCGATGGCTTCTTGAGAAGCTCCCGCATCCGCGCCAGCTCCTTCTCGGACAGTCGCTTCTGCTGCACCAGATGCGCAAGCAGCTTGATCGGTGAGCCGCCGTAGATCTTGTTCAGCACTCGCCCCAGCGCCGTCTCTCCCGCCGCCTCGGCGGCGATCACCGGAAAATAGACGTGTGTCTTCCCATCCCCGCGACGGTGCGAGACGTAGCCTTTGAGCTCGAGCATGCGAATCATGCTGGAGATGCTCGTGTAGGCGAGGTCGGGATCGATCCGATCCCGCACCTGGTACACGGTCGCTTCACCGAGCTCCCAGAGGACGCTCATGATGTCCAGCTCGCGCTGGGTGAGACGTAGATCCGTCAACGTTGTGGGTGTTGTGAGTGAGCCGACGTCGGCGGCGCCGCTGCCGAAGGTGAATGGCGATGCGATTCGGTGGACAGCACTGGATGCGGCATCCAGAACGCAAGCGCCAGCAGTGCGCAGGCTGCCGTCGCCGCGATCAAACGCTGCACTTGCTTGCGCGGCGGACCAACGAGCTCGCGCAGCCGACGCTCGAGCATTCCCGTACCCAGCAGCGCCGGCTGCAGTTGCGGTGCATGACTCGTCGCTTCTGCGACTCTGAGCAGCAGCTCTCCGTATTGGTGCGGGTCGCCCAGTGCTGCTACCACCCGGTTATCGCAATCGGTTTCCACAGCGAGCGCCAGACGCCGCAGTTGCCACCAGGCGGCGAGATTCCACGGCATCAGCAGCAGCACCAGCGACGTCACCAGCAGCAGGTGGGCGTCGTGGGCGCGGCGGTGCTCGTCCTCGTGGCGTACCACGTACTGTCGCTGCGCACCGGACAGGGCGAGCACCCAGCGGGGCAGCAGCACCTGGGAGTCCCACAATCCGGCGGTCGCTGGCCCGATCGAGTCGGTGACGACAACCGGGACACCGTCGATCGATGCCGAGGCGCCCTGCTGGCGACGGGCGCGTCTCACGAGTAGTAGTACGCGCGAGAAATTGCCGACGCCCCACAGCAAGAGCATCCCCGATATAACAAGCCAGATCCGATTGATAGGTTCATCGAGCGATTCGGTGCGCTGCCACCAGCCTGGATCAAGCAGCGCGAATGAAGTTTCGGCGACCCCACCCGATGATGGCGACACCGTTTGTCCCGACAGGGCGGTGTCGACCGACCAGTTGTGGTGGGCCCGGTAGTAGCCCGGTACGGCGATGGACATCACCAGCACCAGGCACCATAGCCAGCGCCGTGGGAAGGTTGATGGCAGCGCGCGTTCGACGAGGAGGGCGGCGAAGCCGAGGCAGAACCCGATGATGTTGACGTAGAGGATGCAGAGCATGCGCGGGGGGAATAACTAAGTAATTGGTTCTTCGTCCCGTACGATAGAAGAGCGGCGCCGGTTTCCGGCTCCCGTTACCCGTTGCCCGTACCCGCTTCCCGTAACCAGTAACCCGTTAGCCGTTAGCCGTTACCCGATTCCCGCCTCCCGCCTCCCGCCTCCCGCCTCCCGTCGAAACTAAAAACTAAGTTATTGCGTAATGCCTGGCATATGCCTAGTCATCAAAACTCGCCCCAGACCAGAGCCAGGACTGCCGGGGCGTTCTGGTTAATGGTCTTCGTAGCTGGCTCCCTTTCCCTTGCCCTGAGCAACAGCAGCCCCGCGTTTTCCGCAGTGAACACCGTCGCCACACTATGCTACATCGTCGTGACGCTGCTGCTCTATCAGCTGCTAAAGCCGGTCAACAAATCCATTTCTTTGGTCGCAGCTTCCTTCGGCCTCGCGGGATGCGCGGTCAGCCTTCTTCATATCAGCAAGACAATCCACATCCCCGATCTGGTGTTCTTCGGGTTCCACTGCCTCCTCATCGGCTATCTGATCATCGAGTCGACTTTCCTGCCTAGAGTTCTTGGGGCGCTGATGGTGTTGGCCGGCTTTGGGTGGCTGACTTTTGGGTGGCCAGCCCTCGCGAGTCATCTGGCCCCGTACAATCTGATTCCCGGCATGGTCGGCGAAGGTTGTCTCCTGCTGTGGCTGATGGTGAAGGGTGTCAACGTTCCCAAATGGCAGGAGCAAGCGGCGCTGCAAAGGAGCTGATCCACCATGACTCGGAAAGCGAATGCACGTCTCGCCGGCTTCATGTTTCTCTTCTACATCGTCTGCGCCTTCCCGCAAATGGTCCTCTTCAATCGCGCGGCGGCCGGCGATGGAATCGCGGCCAAACTGGCGAGCATCGCCCAACACGTCCCCACCATGCGGTGGATCGTCGTCCTCGAGCTGATCACGTTCGTGGACGCGGTTGCGTTGGCAGTGGCGCTCTACGGGCTGACCCGTGACGAGGACCAGGAGCTCGCCACATTCGCGTTATCGTGTCGAGTTGGCGAGGGGATAATCAACGCGCTGCCCTTGGCGACCCTCGGCCTGTTGTGGCTGGCGACGGACGCGACGAAGGCGACCGCTCAGGACGGCGCCGCGGTGAACACGCTTGGGTCGCTGCTGCTCCAGATCGGCGAGTGGAAAGCTCTCGCTGCGGGCACCTGCTTCGCCGTCGGCAGCACAATCTTCGCCTATCTCTTCCTGCGGGCGCGAAGCATCCCCGTCTGGCTGGCGTGGGTCGGCGTGCTCGGATCGCTGCTGATCGTGATCCTTCTTCCCTTACAGCTGGCTGGATTCGCCAGAGGGCTGATTACCCAGTTGATGTGGATTCCGATCGCTGTCTTCGAGATCGTCTTCGGCGTCTGGCTGTTATTCAGGGTGCCCATAGCGCGCGCCAGGTGAAGGTGAGATTCCCGTCCCCTTCGCCCCTCGTCCCTCTTCCCTCTTCCCTCGCTCTTCCAGCTACTGCTCGACCTGCGTCACCATGCACGTCGGACAAATGCTGTGGCTGAAGCGGGTCGACGTATGGCGGGAGATGTAGCTCTCGACAGTGTGCCAGTAATTCTCGTCGTCGCGGATTTTTCGGCAGTACGAGCAGATCGGCAGGATCTGCTGTAGCGCCTTCACTTCCGCCAGCGCGCCCCGCAGCTCGCGCACCAGTTGCTCGCGCTCCTCCTCGGCGCGTTTGCTCTCGGTGATGTCGCGGGCGATGCCGTAGATGACGTTCTCAGGGGCATCCGGCGCAGCGTTCCAGCGCAGCCACTTGTATGAGCCATCCCTGCAGCGGTAGCGATTCTCGAAGGAGAGAGCCTCTCCACCGGCTCTTACCGCCGCGTTCTGGTTGAGCGTGCGCTCCCGATCGTCGGGGTGGACGAACTCGATGAATCGGCGGGACATCAGCTCCTCGCTCGTATAACCGAGAGTCCGTTCCCAGGCCGGGTTGACCCGGCGAAAGTAGCCATTGAAGTCGAGAAAGCAGATCATGTCGATCGAATTCTCGAAGAAGCGGTCTTCCATTTCTGTGTTAGACTATCATTCCGTCAAAGCGTTTCATCGAAGGTGAAATTTGCTGCCATTAACACTCGCTGCATTGGTGTTCGCCGGTTTCGTGCTCATGTACCGGCGCACCCAGCAGGCTGAAGAGCATCCGCCGGCCGACCTGACCGAGGAGCGCATCAAGCAAGGCTGGCGCAAGCTCGGGTTTTTCTGCGAGCTCGACGACCAGAAAAAGGAGTGGACGCTCACCGGCTCGCGCGCGGGCCTGCTCTACTTTCCGGACCTGCTCCTTGGTTTTGTCAACGACCCCCAAAACGCGACCGACGGAGCGAAGCAGCATTACGGACCGTACGGATCTCTGGAAATAATGACGTGGCCCGATGCCGGATTCGACGGCAATGCCATTCGCGGCTCTCTGACCGATCTCACCCGTCTTGCGGAGATCGTTGAGACAAGACTTGTCACTGCCGAACCTGGCTCACCGATTCGTATCCGCGAGGACTACTCGCCGGCAAGTCCGTACACTCTGGTTCTGGATGTCCGCGCCGATCTGTTCGACCCGGCTTCTACCGATCGCGAGCATCTCGGCGCGACTGCGGAGCGAAGGGTTCCGCCTAAGGGCTGAGCGGGAGGCGGAAGGCGGAAGGCGAGAGGCGAGAGGCGGGAGGCGGGAGGCGGGAAGCGATGCTAGCTCGATGACGATGGACAGACGGCGTTTTTTGCAACTCACAGCTGCCGGAATGGTGGCGAGTGTCACCAACTCGTCGTGCGCTCACGATAGCAGCGCCGATGCTCACGCACTGACGCAGCCAGAGCTGCTCGAGATGTTGGGACCCGAGAGCGTCGTGGAAATCGGGACGAAGTATCGCGCTGCGGTGCCGACGGAGAACGCCGCGCCCGCTCTGCGCGCAGCAATCGCTGAATCGGAACGACGACGATTCCCGCTGATCTGGAGGCGATCGATCGAGGAACAGGTCCGGGACGATTTCGCCGACGGCCGGACAATAATCGTAGACGGATGGGTCCTCTCCACGACCGAGGCGCGTCAGTGCGCCCTCTACTCACTCGCCGTTCAGCACTCTTAACCGACTCGAATGCACACCGATGCGAGAACGCTGCCGAGCGGGACCGTAATCGAAGGAGATTTGTGCATCGTCGGCGCCGGTGCCGCTGGAATCAGTATCGCGCTCCAGTGGCTCGATTCACCACGCAAGGTGATTCTGCTGGAAGGCGGAGGGTTCGACCAGGAGCCGGAAATGCAGGACCTTTACCGCGGAAACATCGTCGGCCACCCGTATTATCCGCTGCAGGCGGCAAGGCTTCACTACTTCGGTGGAACGACCGGCCACTGGGCTGGTTTCTGCGCCACCTTCGATCCCATCGATTTCGAGAAACGATCGTGGGTGCCGCATAGTGGGTGGCCGATTCGACGCGAGGATCTGGACCCGTTTTACGCCCGCGCCAACAAGATTCTCGACCTGGGCCCGTACGAGTACGATGCCGATTACTGGGCGAAGCGTGATCCCGAACTCGCCCTGCTGCCGCTCGATCCGGATGTCGTCTGGACGAAGATGTGGCAGTTCAGTCCGCCGACCCGCTTCGGCACGAAGTATCGCGATGCGATCGTCAACGCGCGCAACGTGCATCTCTACACCCACGCCAACGTCTGCGAGGTCGAAGCCAACGAAGGACTCTCGGCAGTGGACAGTCTCCGAGTACGAACTCTCGATGGAAAGGAGTACCGCGTAAAAGCGCGCGGCTACGTACTCGCCTGCTGTTCGATCCAGAACTCGCGATTGCTGCTCGCCTCCAATCGGCGCGCGAGCACCGGGCTGGGAAACGCCAACGACCTGGTGGGTCGTTTCTTCATGGAGCACTTCGAGATGCCGTGCAGCGAGCTCGTGCTCAGGAAGCCACAATCGACAAAGATGAAGATGTACATGCTCGATTTTGGCGTTACGAAAGCGCGTGGTGAGCTGTCGCTGAGTCCGCGGGTCCAAAGGGAGTACGGCATCCTCAACGGCACTGCTTCACTCGAGGCGGGGGCGCTGGGGGAGCCGGTAAAGAGCACCTTCGAGTTCCTTCCGCCGGAGATCCTGAAAGCGACGAGGGAGTGGGAAAAAGGCGGCCGGGTCGGGCCGCGTCCCATAATCGCGTCGTCGCCATCCGCCCTGTCTACTCCGCAAGGACTGCCGCGAATTTTCCACGTGATGACGAGGCAGGAGCAGGCACCAAACCCGAATTCGCGCGTCACGTTGAGCTCCGAAAAAGATGCGATGGGGATGCCGCGGGTGAATCTGGATTGGCAATTCACGGAGCTCGATAAGCGCTCGATGCGCACCTACTACAGGATCTTCGGTCAGGAGATGGGCCGCACCGACATCGGTCGGGTGCAGCTACGCGATTGGCTGCTGAGCGACGATCGCACCTGGCCGTCATTCCTGAGTGGCGGCTGGCACCACATGGGGACCACCCGCATGGCCGACGATCCGAAGCACGGTGTCGTCGACGCAAATTGTCGCGTGCACGGACTCGGAAATCTCTATGTCGCAGGCGCCTCAGTTTTTCCAACGGCCGGCCCCGCGAACCCAACGCTGACGCTAGTCGCGCTCAGCCTGCGACTGTCGGACCATCTGCGGACGAACGTGGGGTAAGCGGGAAGCGGGAAGCGGGTAACGGGTACGGGTACGGGTTACGGGAAGCGGCAAGCGCGCTTCCCGTTTTCCGTATCCGCTTCCCGCTTCCCGCTTCCGGCTAGTCGCTCGTCATAATGAACAGCGGCGCGCCGTCGAACAGCTCGTAGATCGGCCGCAGCCGGTCAACGTTGTAGTACTTGCTGACGTCGACGACTTTTTTCTCGGACGTCACGCTGGTGATGGGAACGCTGTCATAGAACCCCTTGTGCACGCTCACCAGACGCCCGTACTCCTTTTTCAGAATCAGATCGAGGGCGAGGTTGCCGAACGCCATCGGCACGATCGAGTCGAGCGCATCGGGATCGCCCGATCGAACGAGGTAGCCGAGGCGCTGATTGACGACGTCGATGCGGCGGCCGTTGTTGTACTTGGGTGAGTACTCTTTGAGAGCGGCGGCCACCTTGTCACCGATGCCGCCGAGCTTGCGGTGCCCGAACATGTCCGTCTCTTCACTCTCGAAGCTCATTCCCTCCTGGGTCTTGAGCGTCGCTCCCTCCGACACGAGCGCCACCGAATACTTGCTGGGATTCCGGTTGTGGTCGTACGTCATCAGCTCGGCGAGATGCTCGACGTCGGCCGCGTACTCGGGGATGAGACAGCGGTCGGCGGCGCCGGCCATCGTCGGCAGCAGCGCGGTGAACCCCGCGTATCTGCCGAAAACTTCGATCACGAGAAAGCGCTCGTGCGAGCCCGCCGACGTGCGCAGCCGATGTGTCAGCTCGATAGTGCGCGTGACGCAGGTGCTGAAGCCGATGCAGTAATCGGTGCCGTACACGTCGTTGTCCATCGTCTTCGGTATCGCGACCACGCACACGCCTTCGTCGTGCAGACGCTTTCCATAACTGAGCGTGTCGTCACCGCCAATTGGAACAAGCACATCGACGCCGATGTGCTCGAGGTTCTTGAGGATCTCTTTGGTGATGTCGTTGGTTTTCTCGTCGTAACCGGTGAGGTGCGCCGGCACGCGGCCACGCGGCAGATGGCTTGGTCGCGTTCGCGAGGTGTGGAGGAAAGTGCCGCCGGTTCTGCCGGCGCGATTCACTTCGGCCTCCGATAGCTCCTGCACGTTGTCGGAATTGTCAGCCTTGCTATCGCGGTTGTAGTCGACCAGTCCCGCCCAACCGCGTCGAATGCCGACGACGCGATATCCTTCGCGCAGGGCGCGAATGGTGATTGCTCTGATCGCCGGATTGAGACCGGGGACGTCGCCGCCGCCGGTGAGAATGGCGATGGTCTTTTGATTAGCCATATATCTAAGCTACGAAAGGAGGTCGCGATGACAACTGTCGGAATCATTGGCGGCCTCGGCCCGGAATCAACGATCGACTACTACCGGCGCATTCTGGAGGGTTGGAAGCGGGAAGATCCATCCAGGTCGCCGTCCATCCTCATCGACAGCCTTGATGTCCAGCGCGGGTTGTATCTGGTCGAGCATGACCGGCCGGGCCTCATCGAATATTTGTCGGCGTCGCTGCGCCGCCTTGCCGGCGCGGGAGCCGATTTCGCGGCAATGGCCGCCAACACCCCACACGTCGTCTTCGACGATCTCGCCGCTCGCTCGCCCATTCCGATAGTGAGCATCGTCGAGGCAACGGCCGAGGAGGCCCGGCATCGGGGATTGAAGCGGGTGGCGATACTAGGGACGCGGTTCACGATGGAAGGATCGTTTTACCCTGAGACATTTGGGCGGTATGGAATTGTCGTCGTGGCACCGCAGGAGAAGGAGCGGGCGTGGATTCACCAGCGTTACGTCGGCGAGATGCTGAAGGGAGATTTTCGCGACGAAACCCGGCAAGGCGTCATATCCGTAATCACACGAATGAGAGATGAAGAAGGAATCGACGGCGTGATTCTGGGTGGGACTGAGCTGACGTTGCTCCTGTCAGCGCCCCTCATCGCCGGCATCCCCGCGCTGGACACCACGGAGTTACACGTTTCAGCTATCGTTAAACGTCTGCGGAGTGGGAGGCAGTGATGATGCAGGACGATTTCGAGCCGAAGACCGAGCCATCGGGCTCTCTCGATCCACCATCGCGCAAACCGCCAACCGCTGTCGGCGGTGCAGCTCCTGGTTCCGAGCCTGAATACCGAAAGCCTCATTCGATCGTCATGGCCTCCGCCCAGCCGAACTGGCTCGGGAGATTCCTCACGAAAGCGTTCGACACGCTAGATAAGGCAGCTGATACGGTGGCTGATTCACTTCACATTGGGCCTCCTCGTTCGGGCATATGACCGGCGTCTCCCAATGAACGAAAGCCTCGGTAATCGTTATGCGAAGCAGTTTCTCGCCGGTTGGGGCACCATGGATGCCAACGCCCACATGGCGAACACGGCTTACCTCGACCTCGCGGCCGACGTCCGGATGGCTTTTTTCGCCGAGCACGGTTTCCCGCCGACGGAGTTTCGCCGACTCGCTATTGGGCCGGTGATACGGAAAGACGAAGCGGAGTACTTCCGTGAAGTTGCACTTCATGAAACGCTGACGGTCACTTACGCCGTTATTTCCATGAGTCCGGACGGCGCCCGGTTCGTCGTCGAGAACGAAATCTGGACGGAGCGCGGCCAGCGTGCCGCGACCATCAGATCGACCGGTGGGTGGCTCGATCTGCGCGCGCGAAAGCTCGTTGCGCCGCCCGCGGAGCTGCTCGCCGCGTTTCAGCAGGTGCCGCGGGCACCAGATTTCGTCGAACTGCCATCATCCCGCGAGCCTGCTCAGAGCGGCTCTTCGAAGCGATGAACGTACTGCTCTTCGGCGCGACGGGTATGGTGGGCGACGGCGTGCTCAACGAGTGTCTCGCCGATTCCCGCGTCACCAGCGTGCTCGCCGTCCTCCGGTCACCGCTAAACGTTACGCATCCGAAGCTCCGAGCGCGTCATCGGACGGATTTCTTCAGTTACGCCGATATGGCCGGCGATTTCGCGACGATTAACGCTTGCTTCTTTACGCTTGGCGTTTCTGCAGTCGGGATGTCCGAGGCGGATTACTATCGACAGACTTTCGACCTCACCCTCGCGGCGGCGCGCGCACTAGCAGCTGCAAAACCGGGCGCGACGTTCTGCTACGTCTCTGGAGAAGGGACGGACAGCTCGGAGACCGGTCGATCGATGTGGGCGCGCGTCAAGGGGAAAACCGAGAATGCTCTGCTCGGCTTGCCACTCAACGCCTACATGTTCCGGCCCGGCTACATCCAGGCGCGTCGAGGTGTCCGCTCGAAGACGCGCATTTACCGCCTGTTCTACTCGATCATGAGTCCGTTGTATCCGGTCTTGCAGCGAATCGCGCCCCGGCATGTGACGACCGCGGAAAACCTGGGTCGCGCGATGATCGCCGTGGCAACCGCGGGTTACCCCAAGCGGATACTCGAGAGTCCGGACATCAACGCTCTCGCGCTCCGATGAATCGACTGAAGATGGGGGTGATCCGTTATGCGTCCGTTGCTAACGCGATCGGGCGCGCGCTCGGGATCGAGCCGGCTCCAGATTGTCACATCGGCCAGGGTCGGATAACCCTCACGTTGCGACAGCTCGGCGCGTCGCGATGGTCTGAGGCACAGCAGAGCGAGTACGCTCTCCGAATCGCCGAGACTGCGCGGAACATCATTGCGGCCGATTCGCGTCGCAAGGTACGCAGGCGACTCGATCGGGCCATCGTTGTCGTCTACGAGGATTCCTCACTGGTGCAGGGTTGCGCGGTCGTCTCGAAGTGGGAGTGTGTCGTGCCAGCGGCCGGATCGCAGGCCGATTGACGCAGAGTAGTGGCGAAGCCTTGACACGCAATCCCCTCGGACTCGCCTCCGGAACCGTAGTGGTCGTGCCTTATGATCCAGCATGGCCAGAGCTTTACCAGGCGGAAGTCGCGCGCCTCACACCCATCCTCGCGGCGCATGATGTCTCACTCGTCATCGAGCACTCTGGCAGCACCGCCATCCCTGGCGCGGCGGCGAAACCCGTCCTTGATATTCTGGCTGGTCGCCGACCCGCGGATTCTCGAGAGCAAATCATCGACGCCCTGGTGAGCGCAGGCTATCTCTATCGCGGCGAGCAGGGCATTCCCGGTCGTGATTTCTTCCGCCGCGGCGAGCCACGCCAGTACCACATCCATTTGACCACGATCGATAGCAGCTTCTGGCGCGATCACCGTACATTCCGCGACTACCTCCGCTCGCATCCCGACGCCGCCGCCGAGTACAGCGCCCTGAAACGCGATCTCGCCGCCCAGCACCCCCAGGATCGTGAAGCTTACATCGAAGGCAAAACTGCGTTTGTGAAGGCGATTCTCGAGCGAGCCAGCTGACATGGACGCGGAGGAAAAGCATCGGCATCTTCTCGCCAGCGTGAAGGCCAACCACAGACGAGAGCGCCCATGCCACCCACAACCGCCAACGGGAAGATCTGCTACCTCGAGATTCCAACGACCAACATTCCGCGGTCGGTCGAGTTTTACAAAAAGGTTTTCGGCTGGAAGACGAGGACGCGCGGCGATGGAGCAACGGCATTCGATGACGGAGTCGGTGAAGTAAGCGGCTCCTGGGTCACTGACCGGCCCTCCTCTCCCAATCCTGGCCTGCTGGTCTATGTGATGGTCGACAGCGTCGCCAAAACATCGGATGCTGTCACCAGGAATGGCGGTCGCATCGTGCAGCCACTGGGCAGCCACCCACATGAAAAGATCGCACGCTTCGCCGACCCCGATGGAAACGTGCTCGGCCTCTACGAGGAGCCGTAGCCATGTCGCCCATTCTCGCTGAAGTCTTCGGCACCGCCATCCTGATCGTGCTCGGCGACGGCGTCGTCGCCAACGTTGTCTTGCAGCGCACCAAAGGACACAACTCCGGTTGGATCGTCATCACTGCCGGCTGGGCATTCGGCGTCACCATCGCCGTCTATTGCGTCAACAGCATCAGCGGCGCGCACCTGAATCCGGCGGTGACGATTGCGCTCGCATCGATTGGAGCATTCGACTGGACGAAAGTGCCGATGTACATCGTGGCGCAGATCGCCGGCGGATTCCTCGGCGGAGTCATCGTCTGGCTGGCGTATCTGCCGCATTGGAAAGCGACGCCGGATCCGGTGAGCAAGCTCGCCGTATTCTCCACGACGCCGGCGATCCGTCAGCCCGGCGCCAATCTCCTCGCCGAGATCATTGGCGGATTCGCGCTGGTGCTTTCACTTCTCGCGGTGCTCTCACCGGGCAATCTCGTTCCCGGCTCCGATCTGGCGAAGGGATTCGGGCCCGTGCTCGTCGGCGTGATCGTGATGGCGATCGGTCTTTCGCTCGGTGGTCCGACTGGCTACGCGATCAATCCTGCGCGTGACCTCGGCCCGCGCATCGCACACGCACTGCTGCCGATCGATGGCAAGGGAAGCTCCGACTGGGCCTACTCGTGGATTCCAATCGCCGGTCCGATCATCGGCGGTGTCCTGGGAGCCTTCCTCTACCACCTTGTGTGGCAATAACGCCGGCAGCCATCCGCCGGCAGCGATCAGCCGGCAGCCGGTAGTGTTCTGTTGACTTTAAGCCGGCAGCCGTTAGCGCCGACCGCCTTCAATTGATCTCCGCGACGGATCTGCCGAGGGCGCGCAGTGAGTGCCGACGATTCGGCTCCTTCTTTAGCAGCGCCTCGTACTCGGCCTTCGCTTCGGCTGATCGGTGCAGCTGCGTCAGCATGTCGCCCAACAGCTCGCGCGCTGGCGCCAGTGGTCCGGGCGTGACTGCATTCTTCTCGGTCGCATCCTCACGCGCGACGGCCTCGCGCATTTGTGAAAGCGCCTCCCTGTCATTCTTTGCAGCGAGATCGAGCCAGGCAGCAGCCTCAATTTTTTGAATCGCCACCTGTTCTCCCCAATACGACTCACCCTTCGCGGTCAGCCGCTGCTGGATCGACGCCAGCGAGTCGACCGCCGATCTGCCTCTGCCAAGATCGCCGGTGTGAGCAGCGCCGAGTGCGCGCGCCAAGTACGTCATCGCGTCGGCGTATGGATAGTCGGTCGTTTTCGGGACGAGCGCGGCAGCTTCCGACCACGCTCCGCGCTCCAGAGTCCAGCGCGCGGGGATTGCCGCCAGCGCATAGATCGCTGCCAGAGGCGGCGCGGCGCCCGTGACGGCATTGGCGTCGAAGCGTGCTGCCAACGCCGGGAGGCTATCGAGAATCGCCTTCGCCTCCATTTCCTTTCCCAGCTGCAGGTAAGCGTACATCTCGTAATCGGCGGCATGCAACGCCTCGGCGATCGATCCGGAGCCTAGCGCAGCCTTCATCGATCGGGTGTTGGCATCGACAGACTCCTGCCACATGCCAACGCGCGTAAACGTGTGCGACGGCATGTGCAGCGCGTGTGCGGCCGATGGTGCAATCACCGAGTATCGCTCGGCAGCGGCACGCGCTTTGTCGGCGAGTGCCGGGTAGTCGTACGCGTGGATTATGTAGTGGGCGATTCCGGGGTGATTCGGCTCCTTCAGCCAAAGCGCTTCGAGAATTCCACCGGCCTTGAGTTGATTGGCGTACGTCTTGTCGGTCGGTGACGCAGCGGCGACCAGCGAGATGGCGTGGAAGATCATCGCCTCGGTGTCGGCGGGCTGGCGCAGCGTGAGATCGTTCATCGCCCGTTCGTAGGCGATCACGCGCGTTTGCTGATTTTTGTGGTCGTAGTCGTCGTACAGCTGGCTGACGGCGCTGATGTATTCGCGCTCGCGCTCGGTGGCATTCGCGCCGAGTCGTGTGGCTGCCTCGGTGTATTGCCGGCCTTGCTGCAGCAGCGCAACCGGACGGTTGCCCGCCGCCATTGGGTTGGTCCACCTGCTCAGCGCGAGTCCCCAATATGCCATTGCGCAGGTGGAGTCGGCGGCGAGAACGTCGCTGAATGCCTTGATTGACGCCCCGAACTCGAATGAATGCAACAGTGCGACGCCGCGGTCGAACTGCGGCGCAACCATCGGGTTGCACGACGTCGCGAAATGGACGGTGCCGAGCCTTTCCCCGGCCGAGTCCTGATGCGGGTGGACCTGCGCGAAGGTCGGGAACGCGGGGACGATGAGGAGGACGAATGCAGCACTGGGAGTGAGTCGTGACATTTGGGCTCCTTGCTACATCATTGTGTAACGCGATCGAAGGCACCGCAAGACGGGCATCGGCTTACTGACAAGTAGAGGGCTTGGATATGGCCCACACCATCAAAGTCATTGCACTCGGATTCGCCCTGCTGGCGGTCTGTATGCTAATCGGGCGCTACGTCGGCGGCGGTCAATCTACAGTTCTGGCGAGGTTCGCTTTGATTTTCATCGCCGTCTGGTTTGTCGGCGCCGGAATCAACATGTGGCTCGGCGTCTCGAAGGCCGGTTACTCGGTGACGGAGGAGCTCCCGTTCTTCTTTATCGTCTTCGTGATTCCGGCCGCGGTGGCGGTCTTCTTTTGGTGGAAGTATTCACGGGCTTAACGATTTGCGTATCCCAATAAACACGGAGGACCCATGCCCCCTCGTATGCGGATGTTTTACGCGGCCATGACGTTCGTTCTCCTCTTCATCCCCGCCGTCGCGCTCTTCAGCCAGCTCAATCGGCGCTCCGACATCTGGTGGACGCCGCAGACACTTGCCCTATCCGTCAGCGAAAGCGCGGATCGCGTTCGGGTCTACGTTCGCGGAAAGCCTCTCGGTTCCCTGCTCGACGCGGGGCAGCTGCGCCTCGCCGACACTCCCGAGAGCGTTTTGTCGATTAACGACGTCAGATTTCGTCTTAACAATTGGGACAGGGTCCGCGCCCAACGCCTGCCGTCGCTATTGGTCTACGCGGCGGCGATTGGCGCGGGTGCTCTGCTCTTCCTGTTGCTAATCACCAACCGCTTGGCTTATCGGGGGGAGGGGGAGGGTACGTGAAGAAATCAACGGCATCAAAGAGCAGCGCCGGGCAGGCGCGGAGGCAGGTGAACGCTTACATCGCGAAACAATCACCGGAATCCCGGCGACGTCTCAAGAAGATGCGCGCCGACATTCGCGCCGTCGCTCCGCGTGCTGTCGACGGGTTCAGCTATGGAGTTCCTTCCGCCAGGCTCGACGGACAGACTCTGGTGTGGTACGCGGCGTTCAAGAAGCACACGAGCCTTTTCCCAATGACGGCGCCCATTAGACGCCGGCACGCGTCGGCCTTGAAGGGCTACAAGACGGCGACGGGAACGGTGCAATTCCCGTTGGACAAGCCGCTGCCGTCGGGTCTTGTGAAGCGGTTGGTGCGGGCGCGCATTGCGGCGATGCCCGCGGGTGGTAAGGGAAAGCAAAAATCGCTGTGAGGATAAACGACGCGCGTCCCGTAACCCGTAACCAGTAACCCGTAACCAGTAACCCGTTACCCGCTGCCCGTTATCCGCTCCCCGTTATCCGGTGCCCGTTATCCGCTGCCCGTTTGCCAGCTGCCCGTCAATCGATCGGGAGACGGGAGACGGGAGACGGGAGACGCGCTACGGGTAGCTGGGAACGGGTAGCTGGTAACGAGTAACGCGTAACGGGTTACTGGTTACGGGTAGCGGGCACGGGTACGGGTACGGAAAACGGGTAACGGGTAACGGGGTCGCGCGAGCCGCGACGGCGACATTGTCATCGAGGCGTACCACGTGGTAGTGTCCAGCGGGTGAATCACCGCTGGACACTACCATCGCGCTCGAGGTTTCAATGAATCCGACAGCTGACCCCTCACGACCGGCCGCGCTGCTCGTCATCGACGTGCAGTACGGTCTGGACACACCGCGCCTCGGAGTGCGGAACAATCCCGATGCCGAAAAGCGAATTGCCGACCTGTTGGCGGCGTGGCGAGAGGCAGGGCGCCCGGTGATTCACGTCCAGCACATGTCGACCGAGCCGCAGTCTCTGCTTCGCCCCGGTCTGCCCGGCAACGCTATCAAGAAAGAGGCGCTGCCGATCGCCGGCGAGCCTCTCTTTCAGAAGAACGTCAACAGCGCGTTCATCGGCACCGGCCTCGAGGAGTATCTGCGCTCGAAGGGGATTCAGTCGCTGGTGATGGTTGGACTGACGACCAATCACTGCATCTCGAGCAGCGCCCGGATGGCGGCCAACCTCGGATTCAACGTCACCGTAGTCGCGGACGCGACGGCGGCACACGAGCAGCGCAGCTACGACGGCACCCACTATAGCGGTGACGCTCTCCACAACGCCGAGCTCGCCAGCCTGAACGAAGAATTCGCCGCCATCCGCAACTCCGCCGACCTTCTCGCCGAGGTGGGGGTGGGCGAGTCCTTGCCAGTGCGCGCGGGGTGAGCGATGTTGCCGCCATAACCGATTTTCAGGGATTGGTCATGGCGAAAAAATCAGCACAATCATCGAAAAAATCCGCGACGAAAAGGTCGGCATCGAAACGTCGCGCGCGAAAGTCAACCAGCTCGAGGCCGCCCCGTCATAAACCGACGCCCGGACTGTACGGCTGGATCACCCACACCGAGCTCCAGAGCAACGACCCGCTCGCCACCAAAGCATGGGCCGCCAAAGTACTCGGCTGGACCTTCAGGCAAAGCGTCCCGATGCCCGGCGGCGAGTACCATCTCTTCGCTTATTCAGATCAGGGTGGCGGAGGAATTCGCGCGACAGAACCCGGCGAATCGCCCGGCAGCCAGTTCACCGTTCACGTCGCTGATGCGCGCGAGGCGTATGAAAAAGCGCTCCGCGAAGGAGCGGAGCCACTGATGGCGCCAAATCGCATCATGCCCGGAGTGACGATCGCCGCGGTGCGTGCGCCCGGCGGCGTGCGCGTCGGCTTCTCCGGACCATAGGAGGACATCGATATGGCAACGATCCCGGCGACCGAAGTCATCACCAAGCGGTTCGAGAATCCCGACGAAGTGCGCGAATTTCCGAAGGGTCGGTTCGAGCTCGTCAACATCGGCGGAATGACGATCGGGCGCGCGAAGTACGAGCCAGGCTGGCGCTGGTCAGTCGATGTCGGCCCAGGAATTGGATTGACACTGTGTAGTGTCGAGCACCTCGGACTCGTTCTCGAGGGAAGAGCGACAGTGTCGTTCGAGGATGGCAGAATCTGGGAGCTGACTCCGGGCACACTTTTCCACGTTCCGCCCGAGCCGCACGACAGCTGGGTGCTCGGCGACGAGCCATACGTCTCGCTGCACTTCCTCGGTGCGAGTCATTATGCAAAATGAAGTAAGCAGCGCTTCGACGAAGGTCAGAGGAATTCCCGACAATTCGTCGATCATCATGCCGCGTCTCATCTGCAAGGATGCGGGCGCGGAGATCGACTTCTGCGCCGAGGTCTTCGAGGCGAAGGTGTTGAATCGCCGGCCGGGCCCGAACGGAACCGTCTGGCATGGGCTGCTGACGATTCGCGACGAGATGTTGATGATCGAAGCCGAGGTGCCGGGTCTGCCTGGCAAAGGCCCGGCGCTGGACGGAAGCTCGCCGGTGATGATTTTCGTCTACGTGCCCGACGTGGATCGAACGATCGAACTGGCGATCGAGCGCGGGGCGAAGGTAGTGGTGTCGGCGCAGAACCAGTTCTGGGGCGATCGCTCGGCGGTGATCATGGATCCCGCCGGCCACGTGTGGACCGTCGCCTCACGCATCGAGGAAACGACGGGGCAGGAGCGAGCTGACCGCTGGTCCAAAATCCTGAGCGATAAACAGCAGAAGTAGGGCCCTCGATCACGACGGCTACTGAATTCCGAGCCGGTCGAGGAGATCAGCTCGGAATACGGATAAAGCGTTGCCGGAAGTGAGTCCCGAACAGGACGTGTTGGATCGGAGCAGGAGTGCTCAATCCGCAAAGTCACCGCCAGGCTGACGCTCAATATCGTAGCGGCGTACGGAAGAATTCCCCGTACGAGTTGCTTCTTAGTGGCTTCGTTCATTGTGACATCCCCGAGTTGCGGACAGGCTTCAATCGCGTCCGCGATGTCGAAGCGTGCCCTTCCAGGAGATGCACACCGCGCTGTTACTCGCGGGTGAACCGCGCGATCACGGTTCCCACCACCGGAGAAGGATCCCGCGCGACAAAGATCGACTCGTACTCCGGATTGAACGAAGCCAGCTCCATCGTCGGGCCTTTCATCGAGGCGACGCGCTTCACTACGTGACTCTGATCCGGTAGCCGTGCCACGATGAGATCATCGACGCGCGGTGTCGCGTCCAGCTCTATCAAAATCACCTCGCGAGGACCGAGTACCGGTGCCATGCTGTCTCCTGCGACGCGGAGCGCGACGTAGCGACCCGACGGAACATCCTCCGGCAGCTCCAGCCAGCGATCACAGGGCTCGTCCCACAGCTCTCTGCCGCTGCCGGCGGCAACGGCAAGATCGAGAATCGTCGCGCACCGCTCCCTGTTCGCGGCAGGGATTGAATGGGCCAGCGTGGCGTTGATCGATGCGGCCCGCTCGCGCAGCTTCCGTCGCGGCAGTCTCTTCTCCGCCAGACGCACCTTCAATCGAGTCAATGCCCGCCGGGCGAATTCTGCGGCGTCACGGTCGTCTTTCGAGCGCTGGTTGTGATCGAGCCCCGCTCGCAGATCGTTCGCCAGCCAGAGAAGGAAACGCTCATCCTGAAGGGTGAGATCGTCATCCGCCAGCTCCGTTTCCCTTCCCACAGCCGACATCAGGTCGTCGATCGTTCGATCATCAAGCCGGACCATTGGTCTTCTCCTGTCGTTTTGCCGCCGACGTCTGGGTCAGATCCACATCGGCTCGTCGAAAGAATCTCTCCAGCTCTGCTCGCTCGTCGGTTTTGAGAGTGCGCATGTGCTCGAGCGTCAGCTTTCTGAATCGCCCGCGCAGGCGATGCAGCCTGACCCGAGCCGTCCCGTAGGTGATGCCGAGCTGA
>JBKPDS010000007.1:0-9065 GCA_046727995.1 Gemmatimonadota bacterium | reverse complement strand
CTCGGACACGCTCCGGGCGGTGTCGTGCTCCTCGAAGCGAGTGTCGACGATGATCTGCTGGCAGCGCTGATGCACGCGGCAACGCTGGCCGGTCCGGTGCTCGCCCGCATGGCAGCAGTCGAGGAGTTCCGCCTTTCCACCGGACGGCTGGATCAGCAGCGCGAAATGCTGACGACGATCATGAATTCGCTGCCGGATCCGATCGTGATCATCAATGCCGATCGGGACATCGTCGTCCAGAACCAGCGCGCCGAGCATCTGCTCCACACCACGGACAAGGATTCCGAAGGTCGACGGCGCGCCGTCGAAATCAACAATCTCCTATTCACGTCGCACCTTTCAAAGGCGGCGATGGGGTCCAAGGAAACGAGTGGCGGCTCGCGCGAGCTGAACCTCGTCGACCCCGACGAAGGCACCGACCTGCTGTTCGAGGTGCTGACGCATCCCCTCGGCGCGACCGGCGCCGGTCAGGGTGGGGCGACGGTTTCAGTACTCCGCGATGTGACCGACTTGCGCCGCGCCTCCAACGAGCTGGAGCGACAGGTCCAGCGCGTCAGGCTGGCCGAGATCGACGCCAAGCGCGAGCGGGATCGCCTTAACCTGATTCTGGAGAATGTCGCCGATCCCATTCTCGTCACCGACGATCGCTCGAACATCATCCTCATGAACAAGGAGGCGGAGCAGCTGTTCGAGGCCGACGACAGCGAAAGCTGGGAGCGGGCGTCGATGGTTCAGGCCAACGACACCAAGTTCACCACCTTCATCTCCGATTTTACGATCAGTCCCTCTCTGGCTCGCCGAGAGCAGATGAAACTGCACATCCCCGAGACCGGGGTTGAGCTTCCGGTGGAAGTCGTCTCCGGAAAAATTCTCAATCGTCGCGGTGAGCCGCTGGCAATCGTATCGGTGCTGCACGATCTGACCGAGCAAGCCGAGAACGAGCGCCTGTACGAGGAGCTGAAGACTTTCTCCAGCCAGCTCGAAGAGCGCATTCAGGCCGCGACCGCCGACCTCGCCGAGCAGAATACGCGACTGCAATGGCAGTCGCGCGAGCTGGAGAAAGCGAACCGGTTGAAATCCGAATTCCTCGCCAGCATGTCCCACGAGCTGCGGACGCCGATCAACGCCCTCATCGGGTATGCGTCGCTGATGCTGGATCGCATCTACGGCGACCTGACGCCGCGTCAGGAGGAAGGGCTCAATCGAATCCAGGGCGCCGCCCAGCACCTGCTGGCGCTGATCAACGACATCCTCGACCTCGCCAAGATCGAAGCCGGGCGGATGCCGCTCCATCTGGACGATGTGACGGTGGGCGACATCGTGACCGAGATCTCTCAGCAGATCGAGCCGCTGGTGAAGAAGAAGCAGCTCACTTTCACTGTCGATGTTCCGTCCCGCAGCCTGGTTCTCCATACCGACCGGACGAAGGTCAAACAGATTCTGCTCAACCTGCTCTCCAACGCCGTGAAATTCACGCATCACGGCGGAATCTCGCTGACGGTGTCGAGGGACGAGCAAGACTTGCGCTTCGATGTCAAGGACACCGGCATCGGAATCAGGGAGAACGATCTCGAGTCGATCTGGGAGGACTTCCGGCAGGTCGATCAATCGAGGACGCGCGAATTCGGCGGGACCGGTCTTGGCCTGAGCATCACGCGAAAGCTGGTCGACGCGCTCGGCGGGCACGTGTTTGCGGAGAGCACATTTGGGAAAGGCTCGACATTCACCGTTGTGTTGCCGATCAAAAGTGTCATACGACCCGACGATCCAGCGCGGATGATCGACGAGGTGCCCCCGCCATCACCCGTCCAGCGTTGACACATACCCTCTGGTAGGTAGATTGAACCAACGCCCCGAAGCTCTCGGGGCGTTTGCTTTTTTCGCGCTACCCGCCACCAACTTCGCCCTCCTCAATGTTCGATACCAGTACACGCACGATCGTCGTCGTCGGCGCCCAGTGGGGCGACGAGGGCAAAGGCAAGCTTGTCGATGTCCTCGCCGAGCGCGCCGACTGGGTTGTGCGCTACCAGGGTGGCGCGAACGCCGGCCACACCGTGCAGATCGGCGAAAAGTCGTTTGTGCTGCACCAGATCCCGAGCGGAATTTTGCATCCGGGTGTTCGGTGCGCGATCGGGAACGGCGTCGTCCTCGACGTCGAGACTCTGTTTGCCGAGATCGACGAGCTCGTTTCTGATGGAATCGATGTCGAGGGCCGGCTTTACGTCAGCGATCGCGCGCACCTCGTGCTCCCGTATCACAAGTTGGTCGACAGCCAGAGCTCGGCGAATAAAGAAATCGGGACGACCGGGCGCGGAATTGGTCCGGCATACGAGGACAAGTTCGGACGGCGCGGAATTCGGGTACTCGATCTCCGAAATCCTGAGCGGCTGAGAAAGCTGGTGGAGCGTGGCGTGGCCCACGCCAACATCCAGCTGGCGATGTCGGGCGCGAAGCGAGCAGATGTCGATTACACCCTGGGCGTGCTCGCGAAGTTCACCCAGCGGCTGCTGCCGCTGGCAGAGGACGTCGGGCTCAGGGTCCATCGCGCCATCATCGGGGGCGCGGCGGTGTTGCTCGAGGGAGCACAGGGATCGCTGCTCGACATCGATCATGGCACGTATCCGTACGTGACCTCGAGCAGCACTACATCGGGCGGCGCGGCGACTGGAGTCGGCATCGCGCCCGGCGAGCTCGATTCAGTCATTGGGGTGGTGAAGGCGTACACTACGCGCGTTGGCAATGGCCCGTTGCCGACGGAATTCGACGAGCCACTGGCCTCTCGGGTGCGAGAGCTTGGGAACGAGTTTGGGGCCACGACCGGTCGCCCACGGCGCTGCGGATGGTTCGATGGAGTAGTCGTGCGCTACGCCGCGCGTGTGAACGGTCTCACCGACCTCGCCGTCACCAAGCTGGATGTGCTCGACACGCTGGATAGAATCGGCCTCTGCACCGGGTACGAAGCGGACGGCGAGATGTACGAGGAGTTTCCCAGCGACCTGGATCTCCTCGAGCGGGCCGTTCCCCGATACGAGTGGTTTGAGGGCTGGAAAACGAGCACGGCGGCGGCCAGAGCGCTGACCGATTTGCCGACGGAGGCGCGTCGCTACCTCGATCGTATCCAGTCGCTCGTCGAAACGCAGATCACGTACGTAAGCGTCGGGACTCGCCGCGACCAGATCATCGGGGTCGAGGGCGCGCTTCCAGTCGGTCCCGCCGTCGTCGCCTGACTCGAGAGTAATGTCGAACGACGCGGACCTCGTGATCGTCGGCGGAGGGCCGTGCGGTCTGGCCGCGGCTGTCTCCGCACAGCGCGCTGGACTGCGACCTCTCGTCATCGAGAGCAGCGTGGTGGTGAGCACCATCGCTGCCTATCCGACCTACGTCAGATTCTTCTCGACCGCGGAGAAGCTGACGATTGGCGGACTGCCCTTCGTCATCGCCACCGAGAAGCCGACGCGGCGTGACGCTTTGGCTTACTACAGGTCGGTCGTCAATTATTTCGGGATTCCGCTGCGACAGCGGGAACGGGTGACGGCAATTCAGGGGGCGTCAGGAAATTTCACCGTGGTCTCGCGGAACAACGCCGGTGGGGAGGAGCAAACCAAAGCCCGCGCCGTCGTCGTCGCCACCGGCTACTTCGGCTCTCCGAATCGCCTCGGCGTTCCTGGCGAAGGCCTGCCGCACGTCACCCACCTCTATAAAGAGGGGCACGAGGCGTTTCTACAGGACGTCGTCGTCGTTGGCGGGGGCAATTCGGCCGCCGAAGCTGCGCTCGATCTGTGGCGTTCCGGGGCGCGGGTGACGCTGGTTCATTTCGGTCCGACGTTCGACAAGAAGATCAAACCGTGGGTGCTGCCGGACTTCACCAACCGGGTGAAGGAGGGGCTGATAGCAGTGAGATGGAACAGCCGCGTCAGTGCCATCGAGCCGGCGTGTGTCCTTCTCACGTCGAGCAACGGCGACGAGCGACTGCGCGCGGACCGCGTTTACATCATGACCGGCTTTGCGCCGAACACGGACCTGCTGAGGGAGTGCGGTGTCCCGATCGATCCCAAAACGGGGATCCCGCAACACAACTCGGAGACGCTCGAGACATCGGTCCCCGGCGTTTTCATCGCCGGTGTGGTCGTCGCCGGCTACGACGCCAACAAGGTCTTCATCGAAAATGGTCGGTATCACGGTGATCGGATCGTGGCGCGTCTGCTCGGACAGCACGCGCCGACGGAGCCGAAGCTGAGCGCCGAGCTGGATACGTAGCGGGAAGCGGCGGAAAGGACTGAGGGTGAAGGACTAACACAGTAGTCCGGACTGCGGACTAATTGAGGATTTCGGAACGAGGACACGCCTTCGAAAGGCCTTTGGCGCAATCACCGGCGATCCGCAATCCGCAGTAGGTCCGGACCCCTCAATTAGTCCGCAGTGCGCACTGATTAGTTGGTCCGCAACCCTCAGTCGTCCCTCGTCCCTCGTCCCTCGCCCCTCTAACTTTCCCGCATGCCCAATCACCCTGATGTAATGGAAAAGCTCGTGTCGCTGTGTAAGCGGCGCGGCTTCATCTTCCAATCCTCCGAGATCTACGGCGGGACCGGATCCGTTTGGGACTACGGTCCACTCGGCGTCGAGCTGAAAAAAAATCTCAAGGATCGGTGGTGGCACGCGATGGTGCGCGCGAGAAACGACATCGAGGGTCTCGATGCCGCCATCCTGATGCATCCGCGCGTCTGGGAGGCGAGCGGGCACGTCAGCGGATTCGTCGACCCTCTCATCGATTGCAAGAACTGCAAGAAACGATTTCGCGCCGACGATCCACGCATCAAAGGCACGCCCGGGACTCCTGATGCTCAGTGCCCTGCCTGCGGGATGAAGGGAACACTCAGCGAGCCCCGCCTTTTCAATTTGATGTTCAAGACTTTCATGGGTCCCGTCGAAGACTCCGCGTCGATCGTTTACCTGCGGCCGGAGACGGCCCAAGGGATATACGTCAATTTCCTGAACGTTCAGCAGTCGACGCGTCAGAAGATTCCGTTCGGGATTGCCCAGATCGGCAAGGCGTTCCGCAACGAGATCACCCCCGGCAACTTCATTTTCCGGACGCGCGAGTTCGAGCAGATGGAGATGCAGTTTTTCGTCGAGCCGGGCACCGACATGAAGTGGTTCGAGTACTGGAAGCAGCAGCGAATGGACTGGCACCGCGGACTCGGCCTGGCAGAGAACAGGCTACAGTTCCACGAGCACACCAAGGAGGAGCTGGCGCACTACGCTCGCGCCGCCTTCGACGTGCAGTTCGACTTCGGTGGCACGCTCGGTTTCCAGGAAATCGAGGGCGTGCACAATCGTGGCGACTTTGATCTCACCCAGCACCAGCAATACTCGGGAAAGAAGCTCGAGTACTTCGACCAGCCCAATAACCGGCGCTACGTCCCCTACGTGGTCGAGACATCGGTCGGCGCCGACAGAACGGCGCTCGCCGTTCTGGTGAACGGTTATCGCGAGGAAGCAGTGGAAGGCGAGGCGGAGGGCAGAACCGTGCTCGGACTCGATCCTTCGATTGCCCCAATCAAGGCCGGCGTGTTTCCACTGGTGAAGAAAGATGGGATGCCGGAGATGGCCGTCCGTATCGCCGACGATCTGCGCCAGGCGATTCCGATTTTTTACGACGACAGTGGCGCGATCGGGCGGCGCTACCGGCGCCAGGACGAAGTCGGGACGCCGTTCGGCATCACCGTCGATGGTGAGTCGCTAACCAACGCTACCGTTACCGTGCGCGACCGTGATACGCTCAAACAGGAGCGCGTCGAAGCCGGTCAGCTCAAGGAGTATCTCACACGCAAACTGACGTCGTGAGCAGCCTCGACCTTCAGCGCCTGCGAGCTGAGGGCCAGGCGTTCATGGAAGCGATCTCGCGTGAGAGCTATCTCGCCTACGCGGGACACCAGAAGACCGCCGACCTTCAGCCGATCTACAAGCAGTACGATCGGGCGCTGAGCACCGAGGCTCTCGAGCTGACTCTCGATGCCTTTCGCTCCACTCGGGATAACACCGACGAAAAGAGATCGGCGCAGTGCCTGCTCGAGTGGGAGATCGAGTCGCAGGCAGCGAAGCCGCTGGCCGCGCTGGACGAGCGGGAGATCGCGTGGGAGAGCTCCGCCGTAATTCGGTCGCCCGATGGGCGGGTGATTCAGTATCAGGCGGCGCCGATCGAGATCGCGAACACCAGCGATCGGGCCGCGCGCCTTGCACTGGACGCCGCGCGCGCGAAGCTGGTAAAGAACGAGCACGCGCCGATGCGACTCGAGCGACTCCAGCGTGAAAAGGAATACATCGAGTCGCTGGGGATTGCGCGCGACTACAACTCGTCGTTCGAAGCTGTTACTGGTATTTCGCTCGGCACGCTGGGGGCGAGCTGCGAGCGGTTCCTGTATGACACGAAGTCGATGTGGGACGATACGCTGCGCGGGGCGCTACGGACACTTGGTATCAAGCCGTCGGAGGCCAAGCGCGCTGACGCGCTCGCGCTTTTCCGTGCTTCGGAATACGACGACGCATTTCCGGCGAATGAGATGGAGGCGGCGATCCGGCGTCAGGTATCGGAAATGGGAATCGATCCGACCGCCGGCGGCCGCATCATCTTCGATGTCGGAGATCGGGAAGGGAAGCGCTCGCGCGCTTTCTGTTCGCCGGTGCGCGTCCCCGAAGAAGTTTATTTGGTTCTGCGTCCGCATGGCGGTCAGAGCGATTACACAACCTTCCTCCACGAGCTCGGCCACGCGCTTCACTTCGGTTACGCCGCCGCTGATTACCCATTCGAGTTCCGCTGGCTGGGCGACAACTCGGTTACCGAATCGTACGCCATGCTGTTCGACCATCGGATGCAGGACCGGGGCTGGCTATTGCGTTACGCGAAGCTGGGGATGAACCGGGTAGCGACATTCCTGCGCACGGCGGGGCTCGAGGAACTGCATTTTCTCCGGCGCTACTCCGCCAAGTTTCTGTACGAGCGGGCGCTGTACAGCGGCGAGGTGAGCTGGTCGGAGCTGCCCGAGCTCTACGTGTCGCTCCTCAGCAGCGCCACCGGGTTCGAGTACGATGCCGCGGATGCGTTCGTCGATGTCGATCCGCGATTCTACTCGGCGCGTTATCTGAGGGCCTGGCAGCTGCAATCGATCCTGAACGAGCGGCTGACCTCGCGCTTCGATGTCGATTGGTTTCGCAATCCCAGCGCCGGACCATGGATGGTGGGTGAGCTCTTTGCGCAGGGTCAGCGCGAAAACGCCGAAGAGATCGCAGCCCGCGCCGGCGCCGACAAGCTTTCTTTCGAGCCACTCATTCGAAAGATCGAGGCGTTGCTTGAGGCCTGACTGGCGCAGTGTCGAGGCCGAGACGGTTTCGCGCCTGCGGGACATAATTCAGTTCGACACCACCAATCCTCCCGGAAACGAGCTGCTGCTGGCGCGTTATCTGGAACGCGTCTTGGTCGGCGAGGGAATCGAAACGAGTTTGCTCGAGCCCACCGCGAATCGCGCCCAGGTTATCGGGCGGATTCGGGGAACTGGCGAGCGGCGCCCGGTGATCCTGCTGGCTCACATGGACGTGGTCGGAGTCGAGCGAGCGAGGTGGACCCGCGATCCGTTCGGGGGTGAGATCGACGATGGCTACCTCTATGGGCGCGGTGCGATCGACGATAAAGGGATGCTGGCCGCCAATCTCATGGTGATGCTCCTCACCAAACGGCTACTCGCGGAGGCGGGGACGGTTCCGGCGAGGGACATCGTCTTTGTCGCTACGTCCGACGAAGAAGCTGGTGGAGACTGGGGAATGGGATGGCTGGTGTCGCATCATCCCGAGCTGCTCGACGCCGAATTCGCGCTCAACGAAGGTGGGAGAACGCGAATCATCGAAGGTGGACGCACTTATCTGGCGGTGCAGAGCGCGGAGAAAGTTTCACACGTTGTGACCGTGACCGCGCACGGGACCGCGGGGCACGCCGCGATTCCGCTGAGGGACAACGCGGTGTTTCGACTCGGTCGCGCGCTCGATCAACTGTCGCGTTACGCCGAGCCGGTGGTGCTGACCGAGATCACGCGTCAGTTCTTCTCTCGACTGGCGGACATCTGGCCGAACGCGATCGAGAAAAAAGGGATGCTCGACCTGATAAATGGGAAGGGGAGTCTGAGCGAAGGCGGCGCGGCGATCCTGTCCTCGATCCCGGTTTTCAATGCCGTGCTCCGCAACGGCATCTCAGCCACCGTCGTGCAGGGCGGAAAGCAGTTCAACGTCATTCCCGATACGGCGGTCGCAGTGCTGAACGTGCGCACGCTTCCCGGCCAATCCATCGACGCTGTGTTTGATCGCATGCGAGGAGCGGTGAATGTGCAGGGGGTGACGCTCGACATCACTCACCGCGGAGAGGAGGGGCCAGCATCAGATCCAGCCTCGGAGATGTTCAACGCCATCGCCGACGCCGCCCGCGAGCTGGACCCGAAGATCACGGTCGTTCCGTATCTGAGCACCGGCGTCACCGACAGCGCGCGCTTGCGGCGATTGGGCGTCAAGGCCTATGGGATCTTGCCGTTCCCGATGGTGCAGGCGGACGAGGAGCGCATGCACGGGAACGACGAGCGCGTCCCTCTGGCATCCCTTCACTTCGGCACCCGACTCATCTACGGCGCAATCGATCGCATCGCGCGCGTTTCCTAGACATCTCGGCTTGGGTCGAGGCAAGGGGTCCTCTTCAGCGACAACGGTCGCTCGGGCGGAGCCGCTAACTACGCTCGTTCGCTCCGCTCACTCGCGCGTCTCCTTGGTCGCGACCTTAAGTCGCTTACGAGGACCCCTCGCCTCTCCCACAGAGATCTTTAAAAGCGCGCTGAATCCCACACGTTGCTCGCCTGCCCCGCTATTAGCGCAGCTCTACGAGCTGCCGAGTGCGGGACGCGCGCGCCCGTTGAGATCACGGACAGGGAAGGAGGTCGCGGGTGCTGCGTAGCGAGTTCCGCGACTGAGAGAGAAGAGGGGAAATGGCGTTTAGGCCCTTGCCCCCATCTCTAGAATGTGTTTAACCCCCA
>JBKPDS010000006.1:0-19456 GCA_046727995.1 Gemmatimonadota bacterium | reverse complement strand
CGCGATCATCTGTCGCGTGCCTACCAGGAATTACTGAATCAAAAGTATTTGTGGCACGAGTTCGGGGATGTGCATCTCATACTGCCGTGATTTTTTTTCCCCGTGAAGTTGGGCGTTTAACGACTCGATTCCCGCTGCCCGCTGCCCGCTGGCCGTACCCGTACCCGCAACCAGTAATCCGTAACCCGTAACCGGTAGCCCGTTACCCGTTACCGGCTTCCCGTTACCCGCCTACCGCTTCGCGCTCACCCCTTTTTAGTGCCTCCGGTTTCACGATGCTCCTCCGTCGGCAGCCTCGCGGATTTCTCAACGCAAGCGGTGAGTATCATGCGCAGCTCGACGGGGCGCGTTTTGCAACGCCCTGTTCGAAAACGCACGGCCACGCGTAGATTGACGCTCTGCCGGGAAAGTTTTCCAACGGGCAACGGGAATCGGGCATCGGGGATCGGGTAACGGGTCACGGGTCACGGGTCACGGGTTACCGGTTACGCGTTTACGGGGTACGGGTTACGGGTAGCGGGTCCACCATCATCATCAACCAAGGAAATGCCAGCACACGAAACGCTTTCCCTATGGGAAAACTTTTACGTAATCGTCGGATCCTCCGCGGGCGCGCTGACAGGACTTCAGTTCGTAGTGATGGCGCTCATTCCGGATTCTCCAACCCAGGCAGGCGAGCACGAGATCAACACCTTCGGTACCCCGACCGTCGTACACTTCTGCATCGTGCTCTTCATTTCGGCCGTTCTCAGCGTACCGTGGGCAACCTGGAGCAGCATTGCGACTGTGGTGTGGATGTCTGGTACGGTGGGAATCGTTTATACAATCATCATCATCCGCCGCTCGCGGCGGACGACTCTCTACACTCCGGTATTGGAAGACTGGATCTGGCACAGCGTACTACCGCTTGTTGCTTACGTTTTGATGGTTGGCTCGGCTGGTTCACTGCTGTACTTCTCGACACTCGGCTTGTTTGGAATCGCCGGTTCTGCGCTGCTGCTGTTGTTCATCGGCATTCACAACGCATGGGACAGCGCGACTTACATCGCGATTACCACCAAGCAGGGACAGCGACTCTCAGAGAACACGCCGCCCGGCGCGAAACAGCAATGAGGTCGGCGCGCTGAGTCAGTAGACGCCACCAATGACAGACACACAGGAATTCGCGGCCCCGGCGTCCGCGCCACCGGTCGCCCCCGGTAACTGGGAGAATGTCAAGGAAGCGCTTCGCGGAGCGCACCACGACTACACGGCCGGTCCGATCGGGCGCGCGATATTTCTGCTCGCCGTTCCGATGGTCCTGGAGACGGTGCTCGAAAGCGTCTTCGCCGTCGTCGATGTGTTCTTCGTTTCACGGCTCGGCGCCGATGCAGTCGCCACCGTCGGCCTGACCGAGTCCATGATGGTGCTGATCTACACCCTGGCGATGGGACTCGGGATCGGCGCCACTGCGACAGTGGCGCGTCGCATCGGAGAGAGGGATCCCGAGGGCGCGTCACACGCCGCCGCGCAGGCGGTCCTGCTCGGGCTTCTCATCTCTCTCATCCTCGGCGCGACCGGAATTTTCGCCGCGCCATCGCTGCTGCGGGGCATGGGAGCATCGCCCGGTGTGCTGGCCAACGCGAACTTTACCCGAATCATGCTCGGCGGGAACGCGGTGGTGCTGATGCTTTTTCTGGTCAACGCCATTTTCCGCGGCGCCGGTGATGCGGTGATCGCGATGCGGGTACTCTGGCTGGCGAACGCGATCAACATATTCCTCGGTCCGATGCTGATCTTCGGCGTCGGTCCATTTCCCAGATTGGGCGTGGTCGGCGCTGCCGTCGCCACGAACATCGGTCGCGGCACCGGAGCGCTCTACGCCCTCAGTCGCCTGATTCGGCCAGGCGCGCGAGTGCGCGTCAGAAGACATCACTTCCGTTTCGATCCCCCTCTGATGTGGCAGATGGTTCGCTTGTCCGGATCGGGGACGTTTCAGATTCTGGTTGGCAGCGCGAGCTGGGTGGCGCTTGTTCGCGTCATCTCCACCTTCGGCAGCACCGCGCTGGCGGGCTACACCATCTCCATGCGGGTGCTGGTTTTTGCACTGCTCCCGTCGTGGGGTTTGAGCAACGCCGCAGCGACGATGGTCGGCCAGGGACTCGGCGCCCGCAAACCGGAACGCGCGGAGCGCGCGGTTTGGATCGCCGGCAAATACAATCTGTGGTTTCTTGGCGGAGTCGGCGTAATCTTTGTCGCCCTCGCCGGACCGATTGTGTCGATCTTCAGTTCCGATCCAGCGGTGGCACCGATCGCGACCACCGGCTTGCGCATCGTCGCACTCGGATTCCCGTTCTACGCCTACGGCATGGTGCTCACCAGTGCGTTCAACGGCGCGGGTGACACCTGGACGCCGACCTGGATCAATTTGCTGGTGTTCTGGCTGTGGGAGATTCCTCTCGCCTATGTGTTGGCGGTGACGCTGCACGGCGGCCCGCGCGGCGTGTACATCTCCATCATGCTCGCCTATTCCACGCTCGCGCTGGTAAGTGCGTGGCTTTTCAGAAAGGGCCGCTGGAAAACGCGTAAGGTTTAGCGCCGGTAGCTATCAGCAGGCAGCGATCAGCCGGCAGCCGGTAGCGTTCAGTTGTCTTGCTACCAGGCTCTTCCTTCCGTACGATGCTATCTGCGTGGGACTAGTCTCTGCGCGACGTAGGCCGCCCACGTGGTTCCGCGGCGCTGCCCCGAGTTGGAGAGAACGATGACGATCGTTCCGTCCGCCAGCACGCGCGCGATGCTTGTGTTATGACCATCTCCGCCCGAGTGCATCACCTCGGCTACCCGGCCGTTGCGCACGTAGATCCGCACCCCGTAGCCATAGTGGATCTCGAACGGCGGATCGGCGCGCACGTGCATCAGCGGTGATTCCAGCTCTCTGCTTTCGGTCCGGCCAAAGAGCGTTGCGTCGTGAATTCCGATCAGCCAGCGATAGATGTCGCGCACCGTGCTGCGCATTCCGTCGGCGCCCTTGTGCCCCCAGTCGCCTCCCTGAAATGTCGTCGACCGCATTCGCGCCGGCGTGAGCAGCTCGCGCTCGATGTAATGTTCCCACTTTTCACCGGAAGCGACCTCGATGATGGCGGCGAGCAGTTGGTAATCGTCGTCGGCGTATCGGTAGTGCGTCCCGGGCGGATAATCGAGGCGCTGCGCCAGGATTGCGTTTACGGCGCCCTCGCGTCGCATGATGCCGGTGCCGGCAGAATGTCCCGCCAGCCCGGAGGTGTGGGTCAACAAATGAAAGACGGTGATGTCGCGCTTCTGCTCCGGCGCGTGCGGGAAGAACCGGGAGATCGGATCGCTGAACGAAAGTCGGTGTTGAGAGCGCAGTCTGAGAATCGCTGCCGCCGTAAACCCCTTCGTCATCGACGCGATGTTGAATTTGGTGTTGAGCGTCAGCGCCTTGCCGTTCAATGGCGAATATGCCTTATCAAATAGGACGGAGTCGCCCCGCGCCACCAGCACGACGCCGGAGAAGCCGCTGTCACGCTGAGCACGCGCGATGGCATCGAATCGACTGACTGATTGCGCGTCCGCCCGCCCAACGGCGAGTGCCAATGCGAGAGCGAACAGACAGCGATTCATCGGACGGCGGCGGCGTAAAGCGAGAAGTTCTCGTCATCGAACAGACAGGCGACGATCCGCTCGAAATCCGTCTCGTGCGCACTCATCACGCCCAAGGCAATGTCGGACGCCAGCTTTTTGGGAAAACCGTAGACTCCGGTGGATATCGCGGGAAACGCAATCGAGCGAATTCCTCCCTGATCCCGCGCGAGCTGAAAAGACCGCTCGTAAGCCCGGCGCAACAAATCCGGCTCGCCCCGATTCCCGCCGTACCAGATCGGGCCGACCGCGTGAATCACGAATCGCGCTTTCAGCCTGAATCCGGGAGTGAGAACGGCGTCGCCGTGAGAGCACGGACCGAGCTGAACCGCCGCTGACGCCAGACCCGGTCCAGCCGCACGATGGATCGCGCCGTCGACGCCCCCACCGCCAGCGAGCGAAGGATTCGCTGCATTTACAATTGCGTCGACGTCCAGGGCAGTAATGTCACTCTGGATGATTTCGATCACTACCTTGCCCCGAGGACTAAGGAATCAGGGCGATCGCGGTGAAAAACGCAGCGGTCATGACCGACTTGATGTAGACAGCACGCGCTTGTCGTCGCACCTGCTCGAGCTCCGTCGGCTCGGGGATGGCTTGGGGTCCCGTGTCCATGTCGCGCAGACCGCGCGACGCCAGTCGCACTCACGTCTTGTCGCGCGACTGGAAGATGCCGAGCGCGCCCGCGTAGAAGATGAAGATCAGCGGCAGACGCCAAACCAACGGTGCACTAACTGCGATCAGGCCGATCGCGAGGAGGATTCCGGCGCTGAACGCCGCGATTCCCACCACGAGCCGCTTGCGCCGCTCACCAGCACCGATGTTGGCGATCTGCTCTACGGCTGAGGTGACCATTGGGCTCCTCCCGATTGGCCTAACTGTGGGGATCGAGATCGCCACGGTCAACCCTACGCTCTGAGTTCGGACGCTATCAGGTCAATAGCCCTATCTACGAGCAATCCGTTGCCTGGTTGGTGAATCCAGCTGCTCGCTCCCGATGGATGCGGGAGCGGAACGACGATGGACCTGCCGCCGGCGTGCTCCACGACGTGTTTCGTTCCGATCAGCTCGTCGAGCGGCAGCTTTGGCAGAAAGCGCTCGATTGCCAGCCGACCGACGGGAATGACAACCTTTGGTTGAATGATGCGCAGCTCGCTATCGAGCCAGTCGGCGCAGCGGGATTGCTCGTCGCGCGTCGGCACGCGATCGCCACGTCCACTGGGATGTGCGCCCGGAAAACAGCGCGTGATGGCGGAGATGTAGATCTTTTCGCGCGCGGCGGCTTCATCCAGACCTGCGCGCCCCAGCCAGCGGAACAATGTCCGCCCCGCGCGTCCCGAAAACGGCTTTCCGCTGCCTGCTTCGACTTTGCCGGGTGCCTGGCCAATCAGCATGATGCGGGGATTTTTCGCCTGCGATACGATCGGTCGGATGCCGGCGCCCAGACGGCAGCGGCGACACCGGGCGAGCGCCGCACGGTGTGCATCCAGTGCCAGAGATCTTTGGGCGAGGTTCACGACTCTTCTACCCCGCTTGCCCAACCAGGTCTCGCATGCGCCGCTCATCCAGCTCCTCCCACGCCGATTCATCGTCGGGAAGCCGCTTTCTGAGTTTGATCTTTGCACTGCCTCTACCGGTCGTGCCGCCGACGATGGCGCTGATCCGCGCGTGGACCTCGCTGACCCCCGTCAACCTGACAACCTCGCGAACGTTGCTTTCGCGAATCCCTCCGCCGGCCACGATTACGATCCGGCCATCGGCTTGACTGACGAGCGTGGCGATGCCCGGCGCTCCTTCGAGGGCGGTGGTGGCGCCACCCGAAGTGAGTACCCGCGCCACGCCCGCGTCGATCAACTGCTCGAGAGACTCCGCGCGATTCGACGCAAAATCGAAGGCGCGGTGAAAGGTGACGGGCAGCGGTCCCGCCGCACTGACCAGGATGCGAAGGTGTTTGACATCGATCGTCGCGTTCGGCTGAAGAACTCCGGTCACGATGCCTTGCGCACCCATTGATCTCGCCAGCATGACGTCGCCAACCATGACCTTCAGCTCCGCATCCGAATAGACAAAGCTGCCTCCGCGCGGTCGTACCATCACGAATACCGGAACGCGACATCCCTCAGCGACGCCTGCAATCAACCCCCCGCTCGGTGTAGTCCCGGCATCACTCAAACTCGCGCATAACTCGATTCTGCCGGCGCCGGCACGCTCCGCCGAGAGCGCTGATTCGATGGTGTCTACCGCGGCTTCAACGAGGGTCAATTTTTGAGTTGGTGAGTCGGACGGGACGGAGATTTCGGCTGGAGTGAGCGGAAACCTAACCAACAGGGAATTAGCCGCAATTTGTGTTACGGGCGCCAGCCGGAGGCAGTCGAAATGGAGACGCGCCGAGGCTCTGGGCGCCCGGTTTTCTTTTCACGATCCTCGCCATATGCCCGCACCCGAAACTACAGAAAATTGGGCTTCGTCCTGGTTAGACGCGGTGGCATTTGTCATCGGTCTGGCCGTGGCGTGGTGGGCCGGCTGGAACGCTGGCGATTTAATCTGGAGCCTCTGGCTGTCCAGTTTTGTGGTTGGCTACGCCACCATCGTCTGGATGATCGGACAGCCGGCAGTCGACCTGGCCTGGTCGGCGTGGCGCGAGCGCTCGATGGTCGGCGCGGACAGACGGTCGCTCATCATCTTCTGGCTACTGATCCTGGCCGGCGCGTCATTCCTGCTCGCGTTCTTCACGGTTCATTTCGGCGGATTTCACTACGTCCACTCGCAGTTCCTGATCTCGTTTTTCCCAGTCGACCTACCGGGGACCGGTCGTGCCAGCCACGCGGGTGTTGCCACTTATGTCGAGGTCGCGCGTCGCTACTGGCCGTTTCTTCCGTCGGCATTCATCGCCCACCGCGCCGCCTTTCTCAGGAAGCCGCTTTCGCTCGGTCGCGATCTTTCGCCGTCTGTAGCTGGCGGAAAGAGTTTCTCAAGTCTTTTCGCCGAACCGTACCGGAACGTCATCCGGATGCACCTGCTGATTTTCTTCTTCTTCTTCGCCCATTTTGCGGGACTGGAGAATTTCGCGGTCTATGCGGTGGTTTACGCAGTGTATTTCTTCCCCTGGCGTTTGATCAGGAAGCCGGCGACCGAAACCGCGGCAATCTCGATTTCGACGGGCGTCTGAGCAAAGCCGTCGTCCAAATCAGGGAAGCGTGAAGGCGACGTAGGCGTCGCCCGACTTCGTTCCCAGTTTCCCCCCGCCAGCTGCGATCACCACGTACTGTTTTCCGCGCACCGAGTAGGTGCTCGGCGTCGCGTAGCCGGCAGCCGGTAGCGAGGCTTGCCAGAGCAGCTCGCCGGTCGATTTATCGAATGCGCGGAATTTCTCGTCCTGCGTCGCGGCGATGAACACCAGACCACCAGCGGTGACTATCGGTCCGCCGTACTGCTCCGCACCGGTTTCACGAAATCCTCTCGCAGCCAACTCCGGACGCTCGCCGAGTGGGATGCGCCAGCGGTAGGCGCCAGTATTGAGATCGATCGCGCTGAGCGTGCCCCATGGGGGTTTGATCGCCGGATACCCGGCGGAATCCCGCCAACGCTCGTAGCCGACGAATTCGTAGGGTGATGGAGGCGCGGTCGGTATTGTCTTCGCACGAGAAGGACTTTCGCGCGGCGCCATTGTCGGCGCGGCGCGACCGAGCAGGTAGGCGATGACCGCCTGCTTCTCATCCTCGCGCAGATTTGCGAACGAAGGCATGAAGCCGCGGCCGCGGTCGATGATTTGGTGCAGCTGCTCCGGAGAAAACCGATCAGCGACGCCGATCAGCGACGGAGCGCGGAGCTGGCCACGGCGATCCGTTCCGTGACAACTGGCGCAGACGGCGGCGTACACCGCCTCTCCGGAGCGAGGGGGACCAGTCGACGGAGCGATCTTCGCTGCCTCCCGCATCGCCGCGATCCACGGGACGTCGCTGGCATTGACGTAGATAACTCCCGTCTCGCGATCGACCGCGGCACCGCCCCATTCACCGCCGCCGTCGAACCCCGGCAGAATTACCGTTCCTTCGCGACTGGGTGGCGCGAACAGCGCTTCGTGTCGCAGGGTGCCAAATCGCTGCACGGCGGCGGCGTGAGCGCTCGGGGTCAGGTCGGCGAGATCTGCTTCCGACATCGATTGCCGCGCGAACGGCCGCGGTGCCAGAGGAATCGGCTGCGTCGCCCAGGCCTGCTCTCCATCGAGGTCGGACGCGGGAACGGCATGCTCCTCAACCGGGAAGAGCGGATTTCCGGATACTCGATCGAACACAAACACGAATCCGCTTTTCGTGATCTGTGCGACGGCGTCGACCGGCCTGCCACCGCGAGTGACTCTTAGCAGATTTGGCGCCGCCGGCAGATCGCGATCCCAGAGGTCGTGATGCACCGTCTGGAAATGCCAGAGTCGCCTGCCGGTTCGCGCATCGAGTGCCAGCAGGGTGTTGGCGAAAAGATTCTCCCCGACCCTCGCGCCGCCGTAGAAATCAGGCGTCGCTGATCCAGTCGGGATGTAGACGATGCCGCGCGCGAGATCGACGCTCATCCCTGCCCACGAATTAGCGCCGCCGGCAGTCTTCCACGCGTCCGCCGGCCAGGTGTCGTAACCGACCTCCCCCGGCCGAGGAATGGTGTGAAACGTCCAGCGGATTTTGCCGGTGCGAGCATCGTAGGCGCGAACATCTCCGGGCGCCGATCCTTCTTCTTCGCCGACCCGCGTTCCCTGGATGAGAATGTCCTGGTAGACGACACCGGGACTCGTCGCCACGATGTAAGCGTCACCGATGTCGCGTCCCAGCCCCGCCGCCAAGTCGACCCACCCGGAATCGCCGAAGCCCTGAATTGGTCGACCGGTGCCGGCGTCGAGTGAGAACAGTCTCCGGCCAGCAGAAAAGAAAATCCGTCGCTCGTTGCCCTGGGACCAATAGACCACGCCGCGGTTCACGTGGAGGTCTCGCTGGCGAGTGGCGAAAGGATCGAAGCGCCAGATGACCGTTCCGCTGTCGGCACGAAGTGCGACCACTGCCAGTGCCGGCGTGGTTGTATAGAGAACGCCGTCGACGACAATCGGTATCGCCTGGATCTGGCTGGTGGCGGAGCCGTCGCCGGTGTGATAGATCCACGCCACGCGCAGCGACGACACATTTGATCGATTGATCTGGTCGAGCGCGGAATACCGACTGTTGCCCGGATCCCCGCCCGTGACGGGCCAATCGCTATTGCTCGCCGGTTTCGAAACAATTCCGCCGACGCAGGCGATCGTCAGACCGGCGAGCACGACCCAGCGCAGCAAGTTGACGTTGCCGCGTTTACTTCGTGTCAACGCTCCCGTCCTGATAATCCAGATCGGCCGGTCGCACAGCGCAGTGATCGCCGCAACCAAACTTGTAACGGTTCCGCGCAAACCAGCGATAGAACCAGTCGGCGAGCGGGCGCACCAACGGGATCTTGAACAACCACGAAATCACCCGGCCCTTCGGCATGATTTTGGTCAGCTCCTCGAACGCGGCCGCGGCCTGCCACGTTTTTCCATCGCTCGTCCGCACCACCTGCACTGATTCGACGTAGGAGCGTGCCGGAATCCAGGGGAATCTCTCGCGCACCCCGGGTTTCTGCGACGGAACTATCTCCAGCTCGTGGTTCCGGTCCCATTTTTTGAGCCACTTCACCATCCGACCGCAAACCTTGCAGTCGCCATCGTAAATCACCGTATATCGATGCCGAGGTTGGTCGATGCTCGGCGCCACACGCTGGGCGACGTTTTCACCAGCTACGGTGAATCGCACGACCTGAACACTCATGGTGCGCCTGGTGGTCGAGGCTGACCGTCCGCCTGAGCGACGGCGGCGGACGATTGGCCGAACGTGCGAGTCGATTCCTTCACCACCGGCGACTCTATTTCTGGAGATTGCGATTCCGGCGCTTCGACGGTGATCTCCATCCCCTCCGCCAGAGTTCTGTGCACTCCGCAGATATTCGCCGCACGGAGGGCGCGCGGCCACAGCTCTGCCGACAACGATGGCCACGTGAGCTTCACGTTCATCGACGCCAGGCGATGTTCCTCGGGGACGAAAGCCCAGCTCACGTCGATCCGCAGATCGTCGACACGCACGTTCTTGTTCGAGGCCCAGCTTTGCAACACCGCGAAGGTGCACATCCCGACGCCGCTGCCGAGCATGTGGAACGGGGAGTAGCCCTGATCGGGCGATTCTGATTCGATCGTGAGCGGCCCAGCCACTGGCTCGATCCGCAGTGATTCTTCACCCGTCAACGTGATCTTCATTGACTGCCCGTCCGCTGCGCACGCGGTGATGCTGCCGGTTGCTGCTGCGTCAGACAATGCAGCGTCCCCAGTCCCCACACCAGATCGACGGCGTGGATGCCAATCACGGTGCGCCCTGGAAACGCCTCTGCGATACCGTTCAACGCGACGCGATCGTTCGGATCATTGAACGTCGGCACGAGAACGACGCCGTTGGCGATGTAGAAATTCGCGTAGCTGGCCGGTAGTCTTTCGCCATTCATAGTCACCGGTCGCGGGAAGGGAATCGTGACGATCTTCAGCGGCCGGCTTTGCGCAGCTAATTGCAGGCGGCGCAGGTTATCAGCTGATCGCGCGTGATTCTCGTCCGACGGATCCTGCTCATAGGCAAGAATTACCGTTTCGCGAGTCGCGAAGCGCGCCACGTCATCGATGTGGCCATGGGTGTCGTCGCCGACCGCGCCTTCCCCCAACCATATAGTATCGGTGACGCCCAGATATTCCGCGAAAGCCTCTTCATAGTCCTGCGCGGACATCCCGGGGTTTCGCACCTGCACGTCCGAAAGCAGCCACTCTTCGGTCACCAGCATCATGCCGTTGCCGTTGACCTCGATTCCTCCCCCTTCCAGCACCAACCGCTCGCCGGTGTCCTCGCGTTTTGCTTCGGTGCGCGGCAATCCGGTGATGCGGCCGATCAACTTTCCGATATCGGCGTCCTTACTATAGTTGTCGTATTTGGCCCAGGCGTTGAAACCCCAGTCAATCAGCTCGACCTTCCCGTCGGCGCGGAGCACCGCCGTCGGCGCCGAGTCCCGCAGCCACACCCGATCGTTCGGCGCAATGTGCAGGCGATACTTGTCGGGATGCTCCATCACGCCGTGCGCCGCCAGCAGCAGCCGTGCGTTCTGGGCGACCGCTTCGTTGTGGCAAAGGATCTCGACTCGCTCGTACTCGCTGAGCGCGCGCACGATCTCGGCGTAGACCCACGGAATCGGCGCCAGTTTGCCCGGCCAGTCGGGCTCGTGGTGCGGCCAGGCGATCCAGGTTGCCTCGTGCTTTTCCCATTCAGCGGGCATCCGTCGGGCGAGCGATATCTCCATAGTCAGAGCGCCGCGTCCGTGCGGAGCGGCGCTCTTGCGCTTCGTCAACGTCGTGCCGCGCTTGGTCATCCGATGTAGCGATTCAGAATCGGAGCATAAGCGTCGATGCGTCGATCGCGGAGGAAGGGCCAGTTCCGGCGCGTGTTCTCGATCAACGCTCGGTCGCATTTCGCCACCAGCACCGCCGGCTCGGTTCCCGCTTCGGCGAGAATTCTTCCGAAGGGATCGCTGATGAATGAATGGCCGAAGAACTCGATGCCGTCGGTTCCCGGCTCGTCTTCGTGTCCGACGCGATTGGGCGAAGCGACGTACACTCCGTTGGCGATAGCGTGGGCGCGCTGCGCCGTCCGCCATGCTTCGACCTGGGCTTCACCGTGCTCGGCCTTCTCTGACGGATGCCAGCCGATTGCCGTCGGGTAAAACAGAATCTCCGCGCCGAGCAGGCTGGTGATGCGCGCAGCCTCGGGGTACCACTGATCCCAGCAGATCAGCACGCCGATGTCGGCGTAGCGTGTCTTCCAGACGCGGAATCCGCTGGCGCCCTTGTGATCGCCATCGTCGGCGATGTGTGAATCGCCGGGCGTGAAATAGAACTTCTCGTTGAACAGCGGATCGTCGGGGATGTGCATCTTGCGATACGCACCGAGGAGCGCTCCATCGGCGTCGATGACCGCGGCGGAATTTCTGTAAACGCCGGCGGCTTGCCGCTCGAAAATCGGTACGATTATTACCATCTCCAGCTCGCGCGCGAGCTTTTGCATCCGCTCGATAGTCGGCCCGGGAATCGATTCGGCCAGGTCGAAGCGCTCGTGCTTTTGCGACTTGCAGAAGTACGGCGCGTTGAACAGCTCCTGGAGACAGACGATCTGCGCTCCCTTCTCCGCTGCGTCGCGGATGTGCGACTCCGCCGTCGAGACGTTCGTCTCGACGTTGTCGGTGACGGCTTCCTGAATTATTCCGACGGTGAACGAGGGCGACTTGGCCATGAATGAAAGGTTAACAGTTTGAACCGGCACAGGAAGTGGCCGACTGATTGCGTTAGGTTATTTCGTTGCCACTTCCCAATGGAGATATGCAGTCAGACGAGACCGCAGCTCCGACGGAGATTCCGACCGAAGCGGTTAAGAAGGCGATCGCCGCCGAGCGCCGGATGCGTCGCAGCGCCGGCATCAATACAGCTTTCAGGGCGATCAAGGCGGAGCACGCGTCGAATCGCTCGCGCATGGAGGTGCTCGCCGATCGAATGATCGGGTTCGCGAGCTCGACGCCGTTCCTCGTCGTGCACGCCTTCATTTTCGTGGCGTGGATCCTCTGGAATGTTCCCGGCGTCCCGCTGCCGCAGTTCGATCCCTACCCCTACGGCATGCTAACGACGATCGTCTCGCTCGAGGCGATCTTCCTCTCGATCTTCGTGCTGATGACGCAGAGCCGCGAGTCCCGAATCGGTGAGCTGCGCGAGGAGCTGACGCTGCAGGTCAATCTCCGCATCGAAGAGGAGATGACGAAGACGCTTCACCTGGTGGCCGGCCTTTATGCGCGGCTGGGACTGAAGATGGCCGATGACCCCGAGTTGCGGGCGATGCTGGAGCCGCTCGATCCGAAGCGGATGGAAAGAGAACTGGTCGAGCAGATCAGCGCTTCGATGCCCCAGTTTCAGTTTAGAAAGCGAAAGGAGCACGCTGGTCCGGCTATTCCCCCAACCGCCTGACCAGAACTCGATGCAGCGCCGTTTCCAGCGTCCCGATCGAGCGGCAGGAGAGTGACCCGCCGCTGGCGGCGACATCGTCGGCGCGGGCAGAAACGCGAGTCTGCACACTGGAGCCAGTTCCGCTCGGAGTCACCACTGACAGAACCGACATCGTGACTTTGTAATTGTCAGCAGCGGGACCGGTCATGGTATTGCCGCAATCCAGATATCGACTGAGCGAGGTGTCTCCGAGCTTGTAGGACTTGATGAAGTACTTGTTGCCGACCTGACCCCCACTCGCTCCAGCCGAATCGAATACCTGCACCTTGATGCCAAGCTCCTCGTAGGAACCGCGCAGCACCGGCAGGACGATCTCGGGTTTTGATTTGACGGTGACATCGGTTATCGGGATGTCCTCGTGGGAGCGGATGGTTCTGTCTTCCGTGGCGACGACAATGCGATCCGTCTGCGGCGCCGGGTTGGTCGGCGTGGTGGCGCATCCGTTCAGCACGAAAAGTGAGTATGCGACGCGTCTGATCATGCGCATTTCGGCCTCCCGGTTCAGACTAGACAATGAACATCCCGATGGCAGCGCCAAACATCACCAGTGTCGTTATTCCGACCGTGGCCCGGCCGAGGACCGAGCTTGGTTGATCCAGCATCAGCTTGTGGTCGCTGGCGACGAGCAGAATCCCCAACAGCAGGAAAGGAGCGAGAAGGCCGTTGAGTACGGCACTCCAGTAAAGCGCCTTCACGGCGTTGATGCTCGCAAAGTTTATCGCCATTCCGGCAAGAGTGGCAACCGCCAGCACCAGATAAAACCGCCTGGCGCTGCGAAACCTCTCGTCTATCCCTTCACTCCAGCCGAATGTCTCTGCGAACGCATATGCCGCTGATCCGGCCAGGGTAGGAATAGCCAGTATGCCAGTACCGACGAGTCCGATTGTGTAGAGCAGTGCGGCGAATCGTCCCGCTAGTGGCCTCAGAGCGAGAGCAACGTCTTTCGACGTCTCGGGTGAAGTAATACCGTGGGTATGAAGTGTCAGCGCGGTAGTGAGAATGATGAAGAACATCACGGCGTTCGAGAAAAAAGTTCCGATGCCGATATCGATCTTGCGATTCAGTATTTCGGCAGGCGTCGCGCCGTGTCGCTCGACCAATGTATTGCGACCCATCGCCTTTTCCTCTTCGACCTCCTCCGAGGCCTGCCAGAAAAACAAGTAGGGGCTGATCGTTGTGCCGAGGATGGCTACCAGCGTCGCCCACGCAGCCCTGGAGTCGGGCATGGTCGGGATCACAGCGTTGCGCAGAACGGCGCTCCAATCCGGCCGCAGGTAAAACGCAGTGACGACATAAGCGAGAAGAACGAGGGCGAGCCACTCGAGCACTCGTGCCAGCGCGATATACCGGAGTCGGATGGTCGCCCACGTAATGAAGGCGGCGAATGCGACTACCCAAAAATGGGAGCTGATTGCAGTCAGGAGCGCCATGGCGTCAGCCATGCCAGCCAGATCGGCGCCGATGTTGATTGTGTTTGCCAGGAAGAGCGCGCCGGCAACGACTGCCAGAACGGGGCGGGGGAACTTCGTGTGGAACGTCGATGCGAGTCCGCGACCCGTCACCATTCCGATGCGCGCGCACATCGCCTGAACGGCCGCCATCAACGGCCACGTCACCAGCGACGTCCAAAGCAGCGTGGTTCCGAGCTGCGCACCGGCTATCGAATAAGTCGCGATGCCCGACGGGTCGTCGTCGGCTGCCCCACTTACGACACCGGGGCCTAGCGACTTCCAGAATGCCCGGAGCTTACTCGGATTGGAACTGCTTGCGGCTGGGTGAGCCAACAAACCCGGGCCTCAGTGTCTGTTTCTGTCTACGAGCGCTCTTTTCCCACGAGCTGACGTAGCACGTAGGGAAGAATTCCTCCGTGACGATAGTAGCTCATTTCTTCCGGCGTATCGATCCGCGACACGGTCTTGAAAACTTTTTCCTTTCCGTCCGCCGAGCGGGCATGAACGGTGAGGATTCCTTTCGGCTTCATGTCGTCGCTCATCCCTTCAATGGAAAAGGTTTCGAATCCCGTAAGTCCAACGATCTGGCGCGTCTCCCCTGGCATGAACTCCAGAGGCAGTACGCCCATGCCGACCAGATTCGAGCGGTGAATTCGCTCGAATGATTCGGCGATGACGGCGTGGACGCCGAGGAGCAGCGTTCCCTTCGCCGCCCAGTCCCGCGAGGAGCCGGTTCCATATTCCTTCCCCGCAATTATCACCAGCGGCGTCCCCGTCTTCTGGTATTCCATTGCCGCTTCATAAATCGAGACCGGTTTGTCACCGGGATTTCTGGTCGTCCAGCCACCTTCCGTTCCCGGCGCCAGCTCGTTACGAAGTCGGATGTTGGCGAAGGTGCCGCGCATCATCACTTCGTGATTGCCGCGTCGCGCACCGTAGGAGTTGAAGTCGACTGTTTTGACGCCGTGCTCGATCAACCATTTTCCGGCCGGACTCGACGCCGGAATCGATCCAGCGGGAGAGATGTGGTCAGTGGTAATCGAGTCGCCGAACATTCCCAGCGCCCGGGCCCCGCTGATACCGCGAATTCCAGGTGGCGTAAGCGTCATGCCGTCGAAGAACGGCGGATTCTTGACGTAGGTCGAATCTGGATCCCACGCGTATAGATCGCCTTCCTTCTCCGGCAGGCTCCGCCAGTTGTCGTCGCCATGGAAGACGTTCGAGTACTGCTCCTTGAACATCTCCGCCTTTACCGATCTCAGGATCTCGTCTTCGACTTCTTTCGGGTTCGGCCAGATATCGCGCAGAAAGACCGGTCCGCTGTTGCCGACGCCGATCGGCTCGGTGTTGAAGTCGATGTCCATGCGACCGGCGAGCGCGTAGGCGACCACGAGCGGGGGCGAAGCGAGATAATTGAATCGGGTCAGCGGATTGATTCGGCCTTCGAAGTTCCGATTTCCGGAGAGCACCGCGGCGACCACCAGCTTGTTCGATTCAACTGCTTCGGCGATCGGTTGCGGCAAAGGACCGGAATTACCAATGCAGGTGGTGCAGCCGAAGCCGACGACGTTGAAGCGCAATTGCTGGAGGGCTCCCATTACTCCAGCCTTCCTGAAATACTCCGTGACGACTTTCGACCCGGGCGCGAGACTGGTCTTCACCCACGGTTTCGAGCTGAGTCCCTTGGCGACGGCGTTCCTGGCCAGCAGTCCGGCGGCGAGCATCACGCTCGGATTCGACGTGTTGGTGCAGCTCGTAATCGCGGCGATCACCACCGAGCCGTGACGAATCGAGAATTTTTCGCCGTTCATCTCGACCGGCACGCTCGAGTTCTCTCCGGCCTGATCGTCGGGATCCGTCGCTACCACAGAAGGAGACAACTGCGGCGATGCCGCGACCTGCATCGCCTGCTTCGCGGCAGCCACCGCCGCAACGGTTCCGGTGCGCTCGAGATCCGCCGCCAACGCCTCCCTGAACATTCTCTTGGAGAGCTTGAGCGGCACTCTGTCCTGCGGACGCTTCGGTCCAGCGAGACTCGGCTCGACCGTCCGCAGATCGAGCTCCAGGGTGTCGCTGAACAGCGGGTCGGGCGTGTCGTCGGTGCGGAAGATTCCCTGGGTCTTGCAGTAGGCCTCCACGAGCTGCACCTGCGCTTCGTCGCGGCCGGTGAACCTCAGATAGTTGATCGTTTCGGCGTCGATGGGGAAGAATCCCATCGTTGCGCCGTATTCGGGCGCCATGTTGCCGATCGTCGCGCGATCCGCCAGCGACAGACTCGACAAGCCGGCGCCATAGAATTCGACGAACTTTCCGACGACTTTCTTCTTGCGCAGCATCTCGGTTACGGTCAGCACGAGATCTGTGGCGGTTGCTCCGGGCTGCAACCGGCCGTGCATCTTGAATCCGACGACTTCCGGAATCAGCATCGACACAGGCTGTCCGAGCATCGCTGCTTCGGCTTCGATCCCACCAACGCCCCATCCAAGAACGCCGAGTCCGTTGATCATCGTCGTATGCGAATCGGTGCCGACCAGCGAGTCGGGGTAGGCGTAGGTCTGCTTGGCGACGACCTCGGTGAAAACTCCTTTCGCCAGGTACTCGAGATTGATCTGGTGGACGATTCCGGTGTCAGGCGGGACGACGCGGAAGTTGTGCAGCGCTTTTTGTCCCCAGCGCAGGAACGCGTAGCGCTCCTGATTGCGACGAAACTCGAAGTCGGCGTTGATGAGTAGCGCAGCTTCAGAACCGTATTCATCGACCTGCACCGAGTGGTCGATGACGAGGTCCACCGGCTGCAGCGGATTGATCAGTCGTGCGTCGCCGCCGAGGCGGGCCAGCGCGTCGCGCATCGCGGCGAGATCGACGACGGCGGGAACTCCAGTGAAATCCTGGAGCAGCACACGTGCGGTGCGAAACGCTATTTCTTTTTCGACTTTCCCCTTTACGTCCCAGCCGGCGAGCGTACGGATGTCGTCGGCTTTGACGAACTTGCCGTCTTCGTTTCTGAGCAGGTTTTCGAGGAGGATCTTGAGGCTGAAGGGGAGTCGATTCGCATTCCCGCCGGCGAGTTGGGCGAGGGAATCCAGCCGAAAGATCGTGTACTGCCGACCAGCAACGTCCAGCGTTGATCGGCTACCGAAGGAATTCGGGTGTGTCATTTTTCTTTTTTCCGAACTTGGCCGCGGCAGGCGCTGGCCAGTTTTGCGCGGAGCCACTGACGGCCGAACTGCGGACGTCAGGCTAACTGAAATCTAATCGAGCGGGAGGCGAGAGGCGGGAGGCGAGACGCCCGGGAACAATTCGTAGCCCAGCTCGCAGTATGCGTTCCTAGCGCCCCCGCCTCTCGCCTCCCGCCTCCCGCCTCCCGCCTCCCGCTTACCCCGTCTTCCGTGTGGTCGGCTCTCTCGTCGGATCCACCGTCGGCGGCGCCGTCGGCTCCGCCTGGGCATCGATCCTCGTCGCGGTTATCGCCAGCGTTGGACAATGGTGCACGAAATCTCCGTCCGCCGGCGACCACTCGACCACCGGCTGCAGCGGATAGGCTTTGTGGTGCGAGTCCATCGCCATTAAGTCCGGCGCCATCGCCGTGCACAGCGTGCAGCCGATGCACTTCGCCCGATCGACCGCGATCTGCATCGCCCGTCGCGGAAACACGCCGATCCCCCAGGCGATGCACTCCTCGTAATGCTTGCACGCTTCCAACGCCGCCTTGTAGCCGGCTTCCAGCAACTCGTCGGTGTTTGAAAAGCTGAACCAGCCGATGTGACTCACTTTCGGCCTGACCAGAATCATGGGCGGGCGAGTCCAGGCGCCGAAGGGCACTAGCTGTAGCGCGTGCATCATCGTGTTTGCTGCGCGCGTGTAAATCGACGCGAAGCCCGCCGTCGCGATGTCGTTCTCGGGCTCCATATCGCCGGAACCCGTATCGACGGCAATCACCGCATCCATGCCGAGCGACGCGATCGTGACAGGCAGGTTGTCGATCACACCACCATCGACGCACAGCCGCCCGTCGATGTGGCCCGGAGGGTAGAAGCCCGGCAGCGCGCACGAGGCGTACACTGCATCGACGACGCTAACGTGCCTCAAGCCCGGAAGTCCCCACACCATTTGGGTGCCGCGTTGAATGTCCACCGTGTTGACCAGCAGCGTCGTCTTGAGCTGGTCGAAACGCTTTTCCGTAGCTACCGCGGTGACGACGTTCCTGAGGGGCTCCTCCAGATAAATCGCCGGCGAATGCTGGCGCTCGAGCAGCATGCCCATTCGATTGAGACGAAATAAGTCACGCCGCTGCAGAGCACGCGCACGATCGGCCATCTCTGAGACGTCCATCCCCCGCGCGTACGCCGCGCCGATGAGGGCGCCGATGCTCGTGCCCGCAACCACCGTCGGCACGATCCCCATCTCCTTGAGCGCCCGGAAAACACCGATGTGCGCGAAGCCCTTTAGCCCGCCGCCGCCGAGTACCAGCGCAATCTTGTGCGCTTTTCGACGCGGCTTACCGGGAGACAGTTTTGAGAGGTTGCGAGGAGTGTGGCGGGTCATGCTAACGTCGGGTGCGGGAGGCTATAATGTACAGACGTCCATCACACTTACTGAGTAAATCGATGATCCGTTTCACTGCTGTGATCTTGTTCGCCACAATACCCCCTCTAGCTCGCAGTTCGGCCCAGGGTGCTCCAACTAGCAGTTCGGCCCAGACTGCTCCAAATAGCAGTTCCGCCCTCAGCACCCGTACTACTGGTATTACCCCAGAAGAGATCGACGCGCACCTGCGCTTCCTTTCCTCCGATCTGCTCGAAGGCCGTGCCCCGGCGACCCGCGGCGGCCGAATCGCCGAAGAATACATCGCTTCCCAGCTCAAAACCTTCGGCCTAAAGCCCGGCGTCGGCGACACTTCGTACTTCCAGCGCGTTCCGATCGACGTCGTAAAAGCCGATCCGAAGACGATAAGCGTCACCGCATCGGGCAAGGCCAACGCCAACCTGCGCTTCACCGACGACGTCGTTGTCTGGCCCGGCTCGGCGACAGATGCCAGTAGTGCGCACGGCGAGCTGGTGTTCGTCGGGTACGGCGCGACCGCCCCCGAGTACAAGTGGGACGACTTCAAGGGCACCGACGTTCGCGGCAAGGTTCTCCTGGTGCTGGTAAACGATCCGCCGGCGACTGCCGCCGAGCCGAATCTTTTCGGTGGCAAGGCGATGACCTACTACGGCCGGTGGACTTACAAGTACGA
>JBKPDS010000005.1:0-33738 GCA_046727995.1 Gemmatimonadota bacterium | reverse complement strand
GAGATCGTATTCTGCGTACGAAGCAATACGACCGAGGATACTGACATGACAACTGCCGCCACGCTGAAGAAAGAAAGGCCTAGCGCTAATCTCTTCCCGGTCCCGGCATCGCCGCAGGATCTGCCCTTGTTCAGAACACTGCGGAAACAGGAAATCGAGGCGGTACTCGCTCGCAACGATGTCGGTAGAATTGCCTTCGCTCCCAACGGGACTGTACAACTGTTGCCGGTCCACTACGTCTACTTGAATGGCTGGATCTACGGTCGGACCGCCGCGCTCAACTATTTGCCTGGTAACGAATCGGTCGCGTTCCAGGTTGATGAACGCAATCCGTCGCAGGAGTGGCGCACCGTCGTTGTCAACGGACGGTTCGACATGGTCGAGTCGGGTGCGGCTGAACAGTCGCGCAGGGTTTACCGGAACGTAGTCTCGCGTCTCATTGGTCTCATTCGCCCGGCACCGGTTGAGAGGTCTGACGTGACGTTCCGCGACCAGCTCTTCGTCATCAAGGCCACACGTGTTTCGGGTCTGGCATCGCTACCCGCCGAATGGAGCCGCTTCGCGTCGTAGGCGAGCTGCGTCAGGAAGAGCGAGAAGTGCGGCCGCCAGAAGCAGCCGCACTGCGGACTGGCTTCGTCCCGACGATTACCTGCGCGGTCTTCCCCATCGCTTTCCATGCTGACTGCATCGCTGATCCAACCCGCGATGCATTTTTTTTCGACGCCACCGCCACGATCGTCGAGCCGGAGCCGCTGAACGTGGCGCCGAATGCGCCCGCTTTCACTGCCTCATTCACCACCGAGTCATAGCCGGGCAGCAACTGACGCCGAAACGGAACGTGGACGACATCATCCAGCGCGTAAGACAGTAGCCTCCCATCACCATTACGCAGCCCTTCGACAACAGCCGCCGCTTTCGCAACAGCCGCGACGGCGGTCGTAAATGGTAGTGATTTCGGCAGTACGGCTCGCGCGTCGGCCGTGGCGATCTCCAATTCGGGGACCACAAAGACCAGCGCCAGCTCGCGGTGAACCTTGAGCGGCGAGAAAGAGTAGCGGCGCTCCTGTCCGTCACCGGCGCCAATGCCGAGTACTGCGCCACCAAACACCGCCGGGCCCGCGTTGTCGGGATGACCTTCTTCCTGCGCACAGATCTCGGCGATGTCTTCGCTGGTGAGGTCGAGGCCGAGTGAATCACGAGCGAGAAATATTCCCGCCACCAGGGCGGCCGCAGATGCACCAAGCCCACGCGCGACTGGAATCGTAGACCTCACCTCATAATCGATGTAGCCCGGCAGTGGGTGACCGCGGGCTGCGCACGCCAGTTGGTAACCCGCGTGCACCAGGTCGTCTTCGGCGCGGTGCCTGAGATTCGCCACTGCTCCCGAACGCTTCATCGTAACAGCGCGAACTTCTCCATCTTCTCGCACTGTGACCGATGCCGTCAGCCATCGGTCGACGGCGATGCCCAGGCAATCAAATCCGCCACCCAGATTGGACGTGCTCGCTGGCACGCGGACTGTGGCCTTGAGCTGCCGCGTTTTCCTCATCTCGATCCTGGGGTCGAAACGGCGTCCTTGAGCAACCCCTCGACCGCCGATATCTCGGCGTCGATCTCGATAGGAGGGTTGGCCATCGGTCTGCTCGCGTCTTTATGGTAGTCCAGCAGAATCCCCGGATCCTTCAGAATGTGGCCCGTCAGCACCGCGACCACCCGATCTCCGCGAGAGATGGTGTCGTCGTTCGACAGCCGCCGCGCACCAGCGACGCTCGCCGCGCTCGCCGGCTCGCAACCCACTCCGCTGGCGTCGATCACCGCTTTCGCTTCAAGGATCTCCGCGTCGCTGACGTCGATCACGATGCCGTCCGTCTCGCGAATTGCGCGCACGCCACGCTCGTACGACGCCGGATCACCGATCTTGATGGCCGTCGCCACCGTCTCGGCGCGCACCGCTTTCCGCTCGGCGAATCCGCTACGAAAGCTCTGCGCAAAAGGCGCAGCTCCTTTCGCCTGCACCGCTGCCAGTCGCGGCATTGAATCGATCAGGCCGGTGCTGCGAGCGATTCGCAGTGCCGCGCCGAACGCCGCCGTGTTGCCAAGATTCCCCGCCGGGAGAACGATCCAGTCCGGCGCGCGCCAGCCGAGCTGCTGCAGCAGCTCGAGGACTATCGTGGTTTGACCGGCGATGCGGAACGGGTTGATCGAGTTGGCGAGGTAGACGCCAAGTCGCTCGGAAGATTCCCGAGCCAGCCGCAGACAAGCGTCGAAGTCCCCGCGCACGAGCAGAGTCCGCGCGCCGTACGCCAGCGTCTGCGCGAGCTTGCCCAGCGCAACCTGCCCAGCGGGCACCAGCACGATGGCAGGAATTCCAGCCAGCGCCGCGTACGCGGCGAGAGAAGCCGATGTGTTGCCAGTGGAAGCACACGACACCGCGCTCGCGCCAATGCGCACGGCCTGACTTACGGCGACGGTCATCCCGCGGTCCTTGAAGGAACCAGTCGGGTTGTGTCCTTCGTGCTTGAGTAGCAGCTCGGGAACGCTTGCCCAGTGTGCGACCGCTTCGCGCCGCAACAGGGGAGTGTTGCCCTCCCATTGCGTCACCAGACTCTTGTCGCTGATATGGGGCAGCACCAATTCGCGAAACCGCCACACACCCGATGCCGATATGTTGCTGCGCTCGGGCCGCACACCGTGAGAGAGTCTCTCGTCAAAAAGCGCCCGCAGCGCAGCGCCGCGCTCCGCCGGAAGCTCGATCTCGAGCGACAACAGCCCGCCACACTTTGGGCAACTCGTGCGAGGATCGAGCTCGTCCAGCTCGGTACCACACGACTCGCAACGCAGCATGTTCCGGTGCCCGGTCAACGAGCGCCCGCCAATTTCAGCACATCGTTGAGCACACCGGCCGCGGTTACCGCCGCACCGGCACCGGGACCCGTGATAACCAATGGGTTGGCGCGATAGCGGCGGGTGGTGAAAGAGAAGTGATTGTCGGTTCCGGCGAGTGAGGCCAGCGAGCTCGAGGCATCGACCGCTACTATCCCGACGCGCGCTTCGCGTTTGGTAACCGTGGCTCGGTAGCGAAGTACCGTTCCACGTTCGCGCGCCTGCTGCACGCGCTTCGCCCACCTCTCGTCCTCTTCATTCAGACGGGTGAGGAAGGCATCGAGTGGGACTTCGCGCAACGTGTCGGGAACCAGCGACTCGACCTGCACGTCGGCGAGCTCACCAGAGAATCCGATCAGTCGGCCGAGTATGAGGGCTTTGCGCGCCACATCCATCCCCGACAAATCGTCGCGCGGATCAGGCTCGGTGTAGCCATGCTTCATCGCTGAGCGCAGCGCGGTCGAGAATGCGGTCCCGCGTCCCAGCTCACCGAGCAGGTAGCCAAGCGTCCCCGACGGACAACCCTCGATGCGCAGCACGTGGTCGCCCGACTCGGTCAGCTTCTGGATGGTGTCGATGATCGGCAGGCCAGCGCCAACTGTCGCCTCATGCAACACGCGCCGACCCTGAGAAGCGGCCGCCTGCGCCAGCGCTTTCGCATCTTTTTCCGGACCAGCCAGCGGACGCTTGTTCGCCAGCACGAGATCCATCCCGCGCGACAGCGCCTCCTCCAGCACCGGCACCGTATCTGCCGCGGTTACGTCGACGAGAATCGGACGCGACAGTGCGTGCGCGCTGATGGCAGCGATCGCTTCCTCGGCGGTGGCGTGGACGCCGCGGCGCGCGCGCGAAAGCGGTATTCGCGCTGATTTCGCCGTCGCCAGTGTCTCCAGTTTCCTGGGCGACAATCCGCGCGCGTCGAAGACGTAGCCGCTTCGATCGATGACAGCCACCACCCTTACCTCGTCCTGCCCGTCGCGTGAAGCGCGGTTTGCCATCTGCATTGCCAGCTCACGACCAATCAAGCCAAATCCAAGAATGACGACGTCGGCGTGCTCGGGATGAATCGCCGCCCCGCCTCCGATTTTGCCGAGTCGGAACGCGTGATGAATCGCGCGCTGTGCGGCGGCAGCCTCGCTGCCTTCCACGACCACTGAGATGTTGAGCTCGCTGGCGCCCTGGGCGATGGCTACGACGTTGACTCCGCCGTCGGCAAGCGCTCCGAAAAGTCGTGCGGCGACACCCGGTGTTCCCGCCATTCCCAGTCCGACGACAGCGATCGTCGCCAGATCCGGCCGCACCTCGATCGCGTCGATCTCCCGGCGGTCCAGCTCGGGGGCGAACGCTTCGCGCAACGCAGCGGCCGCCGCAGTTGCCAATCCGCTGGGAATGCCCATGCAGATGGAATGCTCCGACGACGCCTGCGAAATGAGTGACACCGAGACGCCGGCGCGCTCGAGCGCGCCGAATGCGCGCGCCGCTACACCGGGAACGCCAACCATTCCGTTCCCGGCGATCGTCAGCAGCGTCTGGTCAGCGATTGCCGTCAGTGCTTTTACCGGTCGACGCGCACGCCCGGCGGCGGGTTTGCGCTCCCGCTCGACGACGATCTCGGTGCCATGCGCCGTCGGATTCGCGTATGGACGGATGATGAGTCGCGTCCCGCTCTGGAGCGCGATCAGTGAACGCGGATGCAGTACTTTGGCGCCGTAGTACGCGAGCTCGGATGCTTCGCGGACGTGGAGAACCGGAATCAATCGCGCGTCGGGAACGACTCGCGGATCCGCCGTCAGCAGACCGGGGACGTCCTTCCACAGAATGACGTCGCGCGCCGCCAGGGCCCGGCCGAGAACCGTCGCGGTGAGGTCAGATCCGCCGCGCCCCAGAGTGACGACTTCTCCCTCGGGCGAGCGACCGATGAAGCCTGGAACGACCGGAACTACTTCGCGATCGAGAATCGGACGCAGCACACGATCCGCAGCGCGGGCCGTCTGCTCGAGATCGGCGCTCGCATTTCCATGCGGACCCACCGCGCAGATCACTTCAGTCGCCTCGACAAACTCAGCGGCGACACCGGTGGTCGCCAGCGCTCCGCCAAGAATTTTGGCGGCCAGACGGTCACCGTGCGAGATGAAGGCATCGCTCGCGGCCGGCGTCACTTGTCCCCGCTCTGCAATTTCCACCAGCATTCGCCGCATCTCATCGAAGATCGAGGCGATCTGTTTCTGCAGCGCGCCACCGTCATGATCATCGATCGCCAGGGACCGGACCGCAGTCAGGTGTCGCTCGCGCAGAGCGTCGGCAGTCGTGGTATCGCGGTCGCCATCGGCAGCCGCGTGCGCGAGGGCGATCAAGTCATCGGTGACGCCGAGCATCGCCGAGGCGACCACGACCTTCTGCCGCACCGGATCATCAGCGACGATGGTCGTTACGCGGCGGATGGCATCGGCGTCGGCAAGCGCGGCGCCGCCGAATTTGTGGACGTTAATAGTGGAAGGTGGTCTCATGGTGGATGAGACAGAACCTACGCTCCCGCGTTTCGCAGGCCAGACGTGAATGTGATTAATGCGGTCGGTAGCCTGGGCCTCTCAGAGCACGGCCGGGTAGCGCCGCCGTCAACTGACCGCCATCGACGACCGGAACCCCGTTCACGAAGACGTAGCTCACCCCAGTCGCGATCTGCGACGGATTCTCATAGGTCGAGTTGTCGATGATGGTGTTCGGATCAAAGACGGTGATGTCGGCGAACATTCCCGGCTTGAGCACGCCACGATCGTTGATGCCGACGCGCTGTGCCGCCAGCGACGTCATCTTGCGAATGGCGAACTCGAGGGTGATCACTGAATCCTGCCGGACGTAGCGGCCGAGGATGCGCGGAAACGTTCCGAACCCGCGCGGATGCCCCCGCTCGCGCCATTTCCCGGTCGAGTCGGGGCTGACGGTGCCCGCGTCCTGGCCGACCGAGACCCACGGCTGCTTCATGACGTAGCGCAGCGCGTCCTCGTTGAACGAGAAGTAGATGGCGCTCGTCCTTGCGCTGTCGCCGACCAGAATGTCGAAGGCGGCGTCGTAGGGATCCTCGCCGCGCATTCGGCCGATCTCGGTGAGAGTCTTGCCCTGATACTGTTTGAGGGAGTCGGCGACGACCTCGTTCACCATCGTGCGGGCCGCGGTACGGATCCCCTGGGCGCTGTCGGCGGCTAGCTCTGTCTTCAGGCGCGCGCGCACCGCCGGATCCTTGAGGCGGGTTACCAATGAATCATCGCCGCCTTCCTGTACCCAGGTGTTGAGCATCGCCTGGAGGCTGGTTCCGCTGGCGATGTACGGGTACTGATCGGCGGTGATATCAATGCCGGCGCGACGGGCGGAATCGATCAACGCGACGGCCTGCTGCATCTGCTCGAGCGAGCGCGACTTGATGTGGCGGATCTCGGCCCACGTCCCGGCGGCGGCCGCGATCTGGATGGTTTCGCGAATTGCATCGATGAGTCGGGTGCCCTCGCTTCTGATGTGCGCCGCGTAGCCGCCCTTGTACGGCGTCGCGTACTTTGTCAGCGCGATCAGCTCGTCGGTCGAGAAGAAAGTGCTGGGCAAATAGATCAATCCGGTGCCGACTCCGATCGCCCCGTCGCGCATCGCCGAATCGATGAGCGCGCCCATCTGCCGCATCTCGGCGTCGGTCGGATGGCGCGTCGCGTCTCCCATCACCGCTTCGCGTACCGAGCTGGTGCCGACGTAGGTCCCGAGGTTGATGGCGGTGCCGTTCTTCTCGAGGAAGGCGAAGTATTCTCCCAGCGATCGCCACGGATAGCGCGGATTTGGCTGTCTTCCCAGCGCCACGTTGGGCCACGCCGACGATACTTCGCCGGTGATCTCGCTGGTTATCCCCTGAGTGATCTTGGAAACCGCGTGTGGCCCGCGCAGAAGGGCGAACTCGGAGTGGCCGAGCATGTCGATGAATCCCGGCGCCACGACTTGTTCCCTGGCGTCGATGACGCGCTTCGCAGAGAGCCCAGGCAACGACGGTCCAACGTACGCAATGCGATCACCGATCGTGGCGACACTGCCGCGGTACCACGGATTGCCCGTTCCGTCGACGATGCGCGCGTTCGAGATGAGCACGTCGTATTGCGTGCCGGCCGGACCGCGCGCCGGAACGGACGCACACGCCGCAGTGAGTGTGATCGCCAGAGGGTAGAGAACTCTCGTGATTCGCATTCGTGGATTAAGTAAAGTTTTAGGTCTTAGCTCGTAGCCCCCAGCCGCTCCGCCCAAAGCCCCCAGCCGGTAGTCGTATGTTGCAGTTAAAGCTACGAAATCTTCTGGGTCTTCTTACGCAGGAAATCCATGAGTATGAACTGACCCAGCGTCATGGTATTGGTGAAGTAGGCCTTCCCTTTACTGATCTCCGACACCCGCTTCACGAACTCAACCAGCGCCCGGTCGCGCGCCAGCATGAAAGTGTTGATCAGGATGCCGGCGCGACGGCAGTTGGCGACCTCACGCAGCGTCGTCGCAATGACGGTGCTATCGAGCCCCATCGAGTTCTTGTAGATCTGCCCGTTGGGCATCGTCATCGCACTCGGCTTACCGTCGGTGATCATCACGATCTGTCGCATATCCTTCTTCTGCGACATCAGCAGCCGACGCGCCAGCTTGAGTCCCTCCGCGGTGTTGGTGTGATAGGGCCCAACCTGCGCCTGCGGCAGCGTCGAGAGCGGGATCTCCTCCGCCGAATCGTGGAACAGCACCACTTGCAGCGTGTCGCCGGGGAACTGGGTGCGAATGAGATGCGTCAGCGCCAGCGCGACTTTCTTGGCGGGAGTGAAGCGATCCTCGCCGTAGAGGATCATGGAGTGCGACGTGTCGAGCATCAGCACCGTCGCGCACGACGACCGGTACTCGGCCTGTCGCACCATCAGATCCTTGTAGTCGATGTCCAGCGGCACGTCGAGCGAGCCCGTTCTCGCCAGGGAATTCTTGAGCGTCTCGTTGACGTCCATGTTCAGCACGTCACCAAACTCGTACTCCTTGCTGTAACCGTCGGCCTCGATGCCCGTCGCCAGATGCGGCGTGTCGTGCGAGCCGAAGCTCGATTTGCCGAGTGAGCTGAGGATGTGCCGCAGGCTCTTGTAGCCCAGGAAGTCGATCCCCTTGTCGGTGAGATTGAACTGCACGCTCTTCGACGCCGCCTGCGCCAGACTACCCTTGCCGGTGACCGGCTGATGCCCCGCCGGCATCTGAGGCGGAGCCTGGAGATTGAGGTAGCCTTCCGCGGCCAGTTTCTGAATCAGCTGGTCGAGCAGCTCGCTCAGCTTCTGCTGTGATTCCTTGTTGCCATCCCCGCGCAGCGCTTCGAGGAGATCGGGCGTGAATTGGCCGCTCTCGATGAGGGCGTCGAGAATCGCCTGACGCAATGCTTCCAGCGATCGATCCGGCTCCGAATCGAAATCGTCGAAGTACGGATTGAAGCTCTGGCCGCCCGCGAACCCCGATTGCAGCAGAAAATCGGCGAGCTTGTCGAGCAGCGCCTGCAGATCGACTGCGTCAGCGGCTTCCGGGCTGAACTTCGAGTAGGTGTGGAAGCGCATGCCTCTAACATACAATCGGGGCGCGGCGGTGTGTGTAAATTCCCTGCGGAAATGGCTCATCCCACCCCATCGCGCGCCCTTAGAAAGCCCATCAACCCGTTCAGGGCGCTCCAGGTCCACCGCAACTTCCGACTTTTCTGGACCGGTCAAACCGTCTCCCTGATCGGCACCTGGATGCAGACGGTGGGGCAGGGGTGGCTCGCCCTCGAGCTCACCAACAGCGCCTTCCTCGTCGGGGTCGTCAGTGCGGCCGGAAGTTTTCCCGTGCTTTTGCTGTCGCTTTATGGCGGCGTCGTTGCCGATCGACGCAGCAAGCTCCGCATCGTGATCATCTGCCAGGCGTTGTTGCTGACTGAAGCTGCAGCGCTGTGGTGGTTCACCTGGAGCGGACACATCAACATACAGTGGCTACTGATTCTGACCACCCTCGCCGGCGTCATCTCGGCCTTCGAGATTCCAGCGCGCCAGGCGATGATCGTGGAGCTGGTCGCTCGCGAAGATCTGGTCGATGCGATCGCCCTCAACTCCGGCGGCTTCAACCTCGCGCGCATCGTCGGCCCTTCTGTCGCCGCGATCGTGCTCGCCAGGTACGGACTGGCGTGGTGCTTCGGCATCAACGCGCTCAGTTATCTCGCAGTCCTGGGGAGCTTGTCGCAGGTACGATTGCCGCGCTGGATGCCGGTCGAGCATCTGGTGTCGCCGTTCGAGCAGTTGAAGCACGGACTTCAGTACATCCGCAGCTCGCGCTCCGTGTCCGGCCTCATGGGAGTGATCGCCGTCTTCTCGATCTTCGGGTTTCAGTATTTGTCGATGATGCCCGTAATCGCCCGCGACGTTCTGCACACGGGAGCAAGCGGATACGGACTGCTGCTGACTTTCGTCGGCATCGGCGCACTCACCGGTGCGCTTTCACTCGCCGGCGTCGGCTCGCGAATCCGCCGCGGCCGGCTCTTCAACGCCACGTCGTATGCGTTCGCCGGACTGACCGTTCTCTTTTCGCTGATGCGATCCGTTCATCTGGCGGCGATCGTCCTGCTGTTCCTTGGTTTGGCGATGCTGATCAACGGCGCGCTGGCGAATGGGATCCTTCAATCGGTGGTGCCTGACGAGTTGCGTGGTCGGGTGATGGCGACCTATGTCTTCGTTTACGTCGGATTCGCGCCGATCGGGTCCTTCATTGCCGGCGTGCTCTCTGGCTGGATCGGCGTCGAGTGGGCGATCTTCAGCGGCGGGCTGATAATGTTCGCCTACGCAATCTGGGCGTTCTGGAAATACCCGGAGATGAGGGCCGTCTAGATGAATCGACGCTCGTTCCTGCAAGTTGCGACCGCCGCAGTCGCTGGATGCGCGCGTTCGTCGCCAGCAGGGCGAATCTCGCGGGAGATTCGGCCAACTCCGTCTCCTTCACAACTGTCGTGGCAGCGTGACGAGCTCGCTCTGTTCCTGCACTTCGGCGTCAACACTTTCACGGATCGTGAGTGGGGCGACGGACGCGAGGATCCATCGATCTTCGCTCCATCGGCGCTCGACGCCCGTCAGTGGGCGCGAGCTGCAAAAGATGCCGGTGCGCGCGCTCTCATCCTCACCGCCAAGCATCACGACGGTTTCTGTCTCTGGCCGACGGCAACGACCCGCCACTCGGTTGTCGCGAGTCCGTGGCGCTCCGGCAAGGGCGACGTCGTTCGCGAATTTGTCGATGCCTGCCATGCAGAAGGACTGAACGCCGGTCTCTACCTGTCACCGTGGGATAGAAACAATCCCGCCTACGGCGACTCACCTCGCTACAACGATCTATACGCAGGCCAACTCACCGAGCTGCTGACCCAATACGGGCCGGTCAGCGAAGTGTGGTTCGATGGAGCAAACGGCGAAGGACCGAACGGGAAGCGCCAGATCTACGACTGGCCGCGCTTCTTCGGTCTCGTGCGTCGACTTCAGCCGGCCGCCGTCATCTTCTCCGATGCCGGCCCCGACGTTCGCTGGTGCGGAAACGAGAAGGGAAGCGCCGGTGATCCGAACTGGTCGACGGTAAATCCCGATTTCGTGACGTTCCCCGGACAGGACGCACCTGGAATTACCGAGGCCCTGCAACACGGCGATCGGAACGGCACGGTATGGCGCCCGGCGGAAGTGGATGTCTCGATTCGACCTGGCTGGTTCTATCACCCGGCCGAAGACGAGCGTGTGCGCACCGTCGATAACCTGGTCGATCTCTACTTCTCGTCGGTCGGAAGAAACGGAAAGTTGCTGCTCAACGTCCCGCCTACGCGCGCGGGTTTGCTGCATTCGGTCGACGTTGCGCGGGTCGCATCATTCCGAGCGCGGCTCTCATCGCTGTTCGAGAAGGATCTGGCGCGCGGTGCTTCGCGCACGCTCCTTGTTATTGGCGGTCGTGCGAGCGGTGTTGAGATTGATTTCGGACGTCAGGTCGCCACTTCGGTCGCGCGCCTCGAGGAGGACATCGCGCGCGGGCAGGCCGTCGCCCGATACACGCTTTACGGCGCCGACGGTGGTGATTGGCGGGTGCTTTCGCGCGGGTCCACGATCGGATACGCGAAACTGGATCGTTTTTCACCGACAACCGTTCGCAAAGTACGACTTGCCGTTGACGATCCCGCGGGCGGCGCGGACGGGATCACGGTGAGATTGTACGGAGCGACTTCAGGGTAAGAACCGGCCGTTTCTATAATTAGTGGGTGAACCGACTACACGCTTCCCGTTATCCGTAGCCGCTTCCGGTAACCGGTAACCCGTAACCCGTCACCCGTACCCGCCTCCCGCCTCCCGCCTCCCGCTCACGGGGTAGTGACCTGAGAACTGACGGCCGTGCTGCTCACTGCTCGCACCCGTTCTGTTGCAGTTGATTTTGTCGACGGATGCGCGCGGAACATGAAGAACACCGCCCCGACGATGCACAAGCCCGCCCACAGAAAATCAAGTCTCGGCGGCTGGCGCATGTACAGCACCGCGAATGGTACGAACACGGTGAGGGTGATCGCTTCCTGAAGGATCTTGAGCTGTGACAGAGACAATTCTGTCGCGCCAAGACGGTTCGCCGGAATCATGAACAGGTACTCGAGGAGGGCGATCGACCAGCTGATAACGACCGCGATGTACCACTTCCGGTCGCCGAGGTTTCGCAAATGACCGTACCAGGCGAAGGTCATGAAGATGTTGGAAACGATCAGCAGAGACGCCGTTCTGAGAAGAATCATTGTAAAGTTGTTGACGCGTTTTCTTGGAGGTTGGTCACACGGTGCTAGGCCTTCACCCACACTCTGATCGCAATCAGCACCAGGAATATCGCGAACGCTTTTTGGAGCTGAGGGCCGGACAGACTTTGCGCCAGCTTCGCCCCGACCCACGTCCCCAGAAACAAGCCGAGCCCGATCCACAACGAACCGGCGATGTTGAGGTGGCCGCGACGCCAGTACTCCCACGCCCCGAGTGCGCCCACCGGCAGCAGCAGCGCGCCCAGCGATGTTCCCGTCGCCATCTGTGGGGCAAATCGCGCCAGCAGTATCAGGGCCGGTCCGATGACGATTCCGCCTCCGATTCCGAACATTCCGGCAAGCACTCCGGCCCCGAGGCCGATCGCTATGAAAAGCAACACGGTTGTCGACTCACTTTTGATTGTTGGCTGGGATGCTCAGGGACTTTGCAGGAAGACGTCACGGAAATAAGCGACCGGCACCGTTCCCATCCCCATGAACTTCTGATGAAACTGCTTCTCTGAGTAGGCGCGGCCTGTCTTCGCCTTGTATGCCTCACGCAGGCTCGCGATGGCGTTCTTGCCGAGGTTGTAGGTGATCGCCTGTGTCGGCCACTTCGAGTACCGGTAGATCGCGCGTTGTGCCACATCGGCCGCCGCCCGCGCCGCCGGATCCGTTGCCGCTCTCTGCCTGGCGCCCGGGAAGAAATCAACGTGCGCCGTGAAATAATCGACGGCTTCGTCGAAGGTCATGCGCCTGGTGTGGATGCCGACGTCGACCACGATACGTACCGCGCGTAGCAATTGTCCCTGCAGCTCGTACAGGTACTCCCCCGCGTTGTAGAACCCGTAACGGCGCCCCCCTCGTGGATCGGACATCAGCTCCTCGCAGTACAGCGCCCAACCCTCCGACGCCATCGAGTCGCTCCACATCGACGACGAATCCTCGACCGCGCCGGGCGTCAGCCAGCGGATGTTCGAGATCTGGGCCGCGTGCATCGTCATGTACTTGTAGTGCCAGTCGTGACCGGGGAATCCTTCGTGCACCGCCGTGTCCGCCACTGAGGCGTGATTGTTTTGCTTGAGAGCGGCGGGATCGTTGCCGGTAGGGGTCAAATAGAATCGTCCCACGCCCGTCTTCTTGAACGGCGGCGCCGGATAATATGCGGCGTCGATCGTGCTCCTCAGGACCGGCGGCGTCGGTATCACGTCGAGCTTGTAGCTCGGCGGAATGTCGAAGAGATCGTACTGACGGCCGTACGCGACCGCTCGATCGCCAGCCTGCCTGTACCACTGAAAGAGCTGGTCGTCGTTCCTCGGTGAATCCTTGGACAGGTAATCCATCACGGCGCGCACCGATGCGTTGCGCCGCGCTGTGTCCCAGTTCAGCGCCAGCTTCGCGTCGGCGGCGACCACCCGCGCTATCTCGTAGATGCGATTCGTGTAGAGATCGACCTGCTCCTTGCCGTACTGAAACAGCTGCGCCGCGCTGCGTGGATCGCGCAGCACGTTGTGAACCCGCCACTCGTACTCCGCTTCTCCGGAGGCGAAGCGATCGACGGCCTCGTTGACATTGAAGTTGCTGCTCAGGAATGACGCGAAATCGTCCCAGGCTTTCGCCGCCGTCTCGCCGGCGCTGGCAAGGCGAGGAACCATCTGCCGCCCGAAAGCGCGTCCCCCGATGAATCCCCGCGCCGTTGCCGGCAGAGTCTTTCGGAAATACTCGGCGTTCGCTTTGCTGCCATCGATTCCATCGCGCTGGACCATGCGCTTGTCGGGCATGTGTCCCGCTCGCTTCCCGGCGAGAAGATTGGCGCGCGCGGTGTCGAGGTATCTTGGCGTCGCCAGCGCACGATTGACGACCTGTTGCCACTCGACTTCGGTACCGAGCAATCCCCGGCCGGCGTCGGTCATCTGCTGGATTTGCCAATCGATGCCGCGGAACGGCTCAGCGACGTAGCTATCGAGCGACCGCTGCTCGTAACTGCTGCCCAACTGGTGTATCAGGAAGCCGAGCTGCGCATCCATCAGCGCGCGGTCCACGGATTCGGTTGCGGAAAGAGTGCGCGGGTTAATTCGCGACAGCGCGTTGCGTGTGTCGGTGTAGTAACGCAATTCGCTTACGAGCGCCGGCCGGCTGTAATCCCGCAACTGTGAGTTGATGTCGCGCAGGGAGGGGTCGTACGCGTCGCCGCCCAGATATGTGGAAGTGACCGGGTTTTTTGCGAGCTGAAACAGGAAGTACCTGTCGCGCAACGTGGTAAAATCGTCGGCGGCTCCGACTGCTGTTTCTCCGACGAGTAGCTCCGGCGCCTGGAGTCCGAGCGCCGAACTCTCCAGCGCCTTCAGCTTGCGCAGCACACCGAACCCGAGCGCGCCGAGTACTCCGTGCTGCACGAACGTGCGTCGCTTCATTCGAATTATCCTAGGCTGGAATTCCTTTCTTCACTGCCTCGAGCACCTTGTCCGCGAACACATCGATCTCGTCCAGCGTCGTGTAGACGTTGGGCGTGATGCGGATGCCCTTGAACTCCGGGTGCACGATCGGCGTGTTCACGATCCGATGCTGATTGAGCAGCCACGCTCCGAGCTTCACGTTGTCGATCCCATCGACCTGGAATAACGCGATTGCCCCCGAGTGCGTGTTGTCGAGCGGGGTGAGAACAGTCACCCGCTGGCTTTCGGCCACCAGACGCTTCGCCCACCTGTCTCTCAGATACCGAAGTCGCGCCGCCTTTCGCTCGACACCGATTCCGCGATGGAACGCCAGCGCCGCGGAAATGGCGTTGTGGTTCGCCGCAGGATGAGTGCCGATCTCCTCGTACTTGCGGATGTCGTTGTCCTGTTTTTTGTCGGCCGCCATCAACGGCCAGAGGTTCTTCTGCTTGTCCTTGCGTACGTAGAGAAATCCGGTTCCAACAGGTGCCAGCAGCCACTTATGCAGGCTCGTCCCATAGTAGTCGCACTGCAGATCATCCCGCTTGAACGGGAAATGTGCGAAGGCGTGCGCTCCGTCGACGAAGACTTCGATGCCGCGCGGTCGCGCAAAGTCCACCAGCTGACGCACCGGCATTATCTGGCCGGTGAGGTTGGTGATGTGAGTTACTTCGATGACTTTGGTGCGCGGAGTGACCGCAGCGGTGAACTGATCGACCAGATATTTGTCCGACGGGGGCGGAACCTTGAAGGAGACCTGCTTGACGACGATTCCCTCGCGCCGCGCGCGCTGGTCCCACGCCGTGAGCATCCGTGGATAGTTCTGATTGGTGACCACGACTTCGTCACCCGCCTTGAGATCCAAGCCCATGATCATGATCTCGTTGGACTCGGACGCGTTGCGTGTGATCGCCATCTCCTCCGGATCACAGCCGAATTCGCTGGCGAGATCGCGTCGCACGCTCTCGATCCGTGGCTCGAGCACGCGCCACATGTGCTCGACGGGCAGCTCGTTGGAGAATCGCAGATCCCGGATCATCGCCTCGAGCACGTGACTCGGCGTCGGGCTGCACCCGCCGTTGTTGAGATTGATCATCGTCCGGTCGGCGTCGAACGCGCGCTGGATCTCGGCCCAGTACGATTCGTCGTCCGCGAGCGCGGACGGAGCTCGATCGCCCGCGATGGCGTTAGCGCGGAAGAGCGACTTGATCGCACTCTCGCGAAAGATGGGTTGTGCCGCGAGACCGGCAGCGGCCAGCCCCGATAGAAACTCCCGCCTCGTCGTCATTGACCCTCCACCCGCTATTGATACTGACTACTGATACTGAATGTAGAGCGGCTTCGGGTTGAGCATTAGTACTTCAGGCGGAGTAAGCAGCGGGTCGCCCTTCTTGGTGTCGTTGTGGTAGAACAGCTTGAACCCGGTGAACTGCACCGGCTCTGCTTCCACGTAGGCGCGATACGAATCGTACTTCAGCCACGGCTGGCCCCAGCCATCCATGTTGATCACAACCTGGACGTTTGGATCGAGCTTAATGCCCTTGGAATCGGTCAGCATTCTTCGCGTGAAGCGATGCACGATCAGCACTTTGGGTGGAAGCTTGTACTGCTTCACCAGACCCGACAGCAGGTTGATCGCGTAGTTCACATCCTTCGAGCTCATCGTCCCGATCCTGGAACCGGGTTTGTCACCGGACTTCATTGAAAACTCTGGATCGATGCCGAGCATCACGTTCGGACGCGAGAGGAAAGGCACCAGGCGCGGCAATTCTTCCTGCACCGTACTCTGGCCCACCTGAACGTCGAGAAAGAGAATTGCGTTCTTCTTCTGCGCCCAGCCGTATACCATGTTGATCAGACTGTCGGTCATGCGCAGCCTGTATTTCCCGTCCTTGCCAGGAAATCCCTGGGCGACGACGGCGATGAGATGCAGCGCCGGCTGCACCGGATGCGTCGGATCCGCTTTCGTCCACGCCGCGATTTCCTTGTCGAACCGCGCCAGCATTTGATCCGGCGGTAGCTCGCCGAGTATTCCCATCTTCTTGGAGAGAGGATTTCCGTAGAAGGCGACGATGCGGTGCGCCGGAAGAATTGCCAGCGGTAACTGCGGCGCGGTGTGAACCGGCCAGGCGGTGCTCTGCATTCCGGCTCTGACTGCTTTTACCAGCGCGATGCTGTCTCTCTTGGTGCGTCCCTTCACTGACGGGACGGTGATCGGCGGCTCTTTCGACGTTGAATCCTTGCCGGTGCCGGCGGCGGTGCTCGATGCGGTTCGGCCGGTGGCGACTGGAGTCAATGGCGTCGGCGAAGAGCTGGTTCTTCCTGCCACGCCTGCCGCCGATGCGACGTTGGCCGGCGATGCTTCTACTGTTATGACCTCTCCGGTCGGCGTCGGCCGCGAATCCTTGGCGGCGGCGCAGGCGAAGGACGCGATTAGCGCGAAAGGAATGAGCACGCTTATGGACGAGTATCTATTGAACAAGCTTCTATGCATCAGCTGATGAGAGTTGATTGGGAGAATTGCGTGGATTAATGGGTGACGGGAGGCAATTCATAAATCAGGCCTAGTGTGGCTCTGATGTTTTCTACACTCGAAATGCTTTGTCTCTCGCCTGAACTTTAGTCGACGGCGTAGCTCTTGCTTTCGGGATATGTTCGGGCTATTCTAGCAGAGCTATGTCCGATCGAAACGCCGCCATCCGCGCACTCATCGAGCATCGATTCCCGGATGCGACACCGGTCACTCACCGGACGGCGGAACCGGTGGCGACTGGCATCGAAGCGCTCGATGCGATCCTCCCCGGACATGGCCTGCCCCGCAGCCGACTGACTGTCTGGATGCCGCAAGGTGGTGCGACGGCGGTGCTCCGCGCTGCCTGCCACACCACCGTCGCCCAGGGTGAGAGGGCGGTATGGATCGACGGACTCGGCACAGTTGCTGGTCCGTTCTGGGAGGAAGGCCCGATTCTTTTTCGGCCGCGCAGTCGCAAGCACGGACTTCGTGGAGCGGAGGAGCTGCTTCGCTGTGGAGGATTTGCTCTCGTCGTTCTGTCGGGGATCGAGCCAGAGGGCACCGAGACGGTGAGACTCTCCCGCGCCGCGCGTGAGGGAGGCGGCGCTCTCGTCGCTCTCACATCACACGCATCGATGGCGAGCCTGCGCATGACGTCGCAGATCCTGCGCGACACTTATCGCTGGAGGAAAACTCCATTCGGCGACCCCGCCGAGGCGCAGGAAGTAATGATCCGTGTCCGCGCCCGCTCACTGGGCTGGAATCGCAGCGCGGACTTTCCCGTTTCCGTCGTCCCGTACGATTTGAGGATCGGACTCGAGCCCGGGATCAAGGATAGAAGAGGGGTCCGGTCCGCAGTACGGATTGAGGCGTCCGGACCAACGAATCAGTAGCGGACTTCGGACTAATTGAGGAGTGAGTACTAACTGCGGATTACGGATGCGTCATTCGTAAGCGCCGCCGATGGATGCGCCAGAAAATCCTCAATCCGCAGTAGGTCCGGACCCCTCAATTAGTCCGCACTCCGGACTGATTCGTTGGTCCGTTCCCCTCAATCCGCACTGCACTCGTAACCCGCCTACCGAACGATCCGTACGGTCGGTGTGTCGAAGTTATTAGCCAATGGTCGCGACCAAGGTCGGCGGATAACACCCCGCGTGAACGAAAGACAGCTCATCGCCCGGGTCATCGCGGGGGATCGGTTGGCCGGGCGTGCGCTGTACGACACGCACGCGCCCCGCGTTTACTCGCTCGCGTATCGACTGAGCGGTGACGCGGAGAAAGCACGGGAATTCACCCAGGACACGTTCATCCGCGCTTTCTCCAGGCTCGCGCAATTCCGCGGCGACGCTGCATTCTCGACCTGGCTGCACCGGATCACGGTTACTGTAGTTTCGAACGCGAGACGGAGCGAAGTAAGAATCGCACGTGAAGTAACGCTCGACGAGGCACATTCGATCGAGACGGCTCCGGAAGCGGAACCGGATCTCAAAGAGAGCATCGCCCGAGCAGTGGAAGACCTATCAGAGGCTTATCGAACGACGCTGATCATGCACGATATTGAGGGATATACGCACGCGGAAATCGCCGAAATTCTTGGCGTCCCCGAAGGGACCTGCAAGAGCCGGCTCTCCGCCGCAAGAGCGCAGCTGCGAGAAGCTCTGGCTGCATTCAAGGAGTAGCAAAGATGGACGACGAGCGCTTTGACGATCTGATCCGGAACCTTCCCGACGACTTCAAGGTCCCGGACCCGCCACTCGAAGAGATGTGGCAGGTGATCGAGAACGCGCACTTCAACAACCGCGCATCATCGGCTTCCCGGGTCTGGATGCAGAGCACGCCGTGGCTGGCTGCCGCTGCCGCGCTTCTCATCGGCATCGGAATTGGCCGATACGTGCCGCGAAGGGACGTCGCGTCGACCGCCATTGGGTCTGGCTCCCAGCAGCCGACCCCCAGCACCCAGCTGCCTCTAGCCGATACTTCGGCCGTTGCCGATGCCTACCGCGACCAGACCAACCAGTACCTCGGCCAGGCGGCAGCGCTGCTCATTTCCTTGCCGGCGAAGGACGGCACTCTGAAGGCAGACGCCACATTCGCCAACGAGGCCGCCGATCTACTCGTCACCACCCGGCTCCTCATCGACTCGCCCGCCGCGACCCAGGATCCGAAGCTCCGCTCGCTCCTCGAGGATCTCGAGCTGGTGCTCGTCCAGATCGCCAGACTCCGTGGCGAACGAAACAAGGGTGATCTCGATCTAATTCACCAGGCTGTCGAACAGGGAGACGTCATCTCGCGTCTCAACTCCGCTGTTGCCACAACTCAATCCTCAGAATGAGGGAAGGGTAAGGATGATCAGAGCAACTTTCATCGCCGTCGCACTGGCTGCCACCGCTCTCTCCAGCGGAGCGCAGAATCCCACGCCCGAGCCGGCGCCAGTTCCTGCACCGCCTTCACCGGAAGTCAAACGGGTGCCGCCGACTCCGGCCCCGAAAGCGAAGCGAGCACCAGTGCTGCCCAAGGTGTGGCGCTCGGACGATCTCCTCGACCTCCAGGATCGTCTGGACGCGCTGAAGGACATGGACTTCGATCTCGTGACACCGCTGCCGCCGCTGCCGCCGATGCCATCGATCGAGATGCCCGACATGGATTTCGATTTCGACCTTGCTCCTATGGCGGTGGAGATGGACCACATCTGGGAATCGATGCCCGACATGAACTTCGACGTCGAGATGCCGACAATGCCACCGATGCCCGAGCTCGCACCAATGCCGGACTTGGCGCCGATGCCGGACTTGGCGCCGATGCCCGACATGGCTCCTCTGGCGCCGATGACGCCAATGATGGCCCCACTTGGTGGGATTGATCTCGCGCCGATCGCGCCGGCGATCGCTTTCAGCAACGACGCAATCGCGCGAGTGCAGGGATTCTCTCCGTTCGAGCGAGAGTTCGGCGGAATCACCAGCAATCCGCCCGAGTCGTATAGTCAGTCCGATCCCGCCGACTCGCTTTACCGCCTCGCCCGCGAGGCACTCAACCGGGGAGAATATCGGCGCGCCGCCGAGCTGTTCGGCAACATCACCCAGAAGTTTCCTAACTCGGCGTACGCTGCCGACGCGCGGTACTGGAAAGCGTTTGCCCTCTATCGCATCGGTAGCAGCAACGATCTCCGCACCGCGCTGGCGACACTTCAGGATTCGGGAGCCAACTATCGTCTCGCGTCGCTGAAGACCGATGCGCCGGTCCTGGCGACGCGCATCCGCGCTGCTCTGGCAGCACAGGGGGACGGTCCATCGCGTGCCGCCCTCAGTCAGACCGCTTCACAACCCGGCGCCCCTTGCGATCGCGAAGACCTGGCCGTCCGCGTCGAGGCACTGAACTCACTCGGACAAACCGATCCGGAGTCGACGACGCCAATCCTTGCTCGCCTCCTCGCGCGTCGCGATGACTGCTCGGCCACCCTTCGTCGCGCGGCGCTTTATATCCTTGGTCGCCGCACCGATGACGAAGCGAGGAATCTGGTGATGGGCGCGGCGCGTAACGATCCCGATATCAGGGTTCGCGCCGAGGCGTTGCGCTTCCTCGCTGCGATGCCGGGCGACCAACCGGTTGCCACCATCGAAGAAATGGCGCGCACTCCCGGCAACGAGCAGCTGCAGCGCGCCGCTATCGAGGCGCTGGGCCGCAGCGATAATCCGCGCGCTCGCCAGAGCCTGCGCAACATCATTGAGCGGAACGACATCCCTGAAGACCTGCGCATGACCGCTCTGTCGAGCGTCGACGCCGAGCACACTCCCGACAACGCGTATATCCGATCGATTTATCCGAAGCTGGAATCGACTCGTCTCAAGGCCGCCGCAGTTCGTGCTGCCGCCCGCATCGGCGGTAATGACAACGACCAGTGGCTGCTTTCCATCGTCCGAAACCAGAACGAGCCGTCCGAAGTGCGCGCCAGTGCCCTGCGCTACGCCGGTCGCTCCACGATTCCAATCGCAGACCTGACGAAGATGTACGACGTCGCCGACAGCCGGCAGCTGCGCGAGCAGCTGATTGCTCTCTACTCGCGTCGCGACGAGCCGCAGGCCACGGACAAACTCCTGGAGATTGCCCGCAACGGAACCGATCCCGACATGAGGCGCTACGCGATTTCCGCGCTCTCGCGCAAGAACGATCCGCGAACAAAGAAGCTTCTACTGGAGATCATCGACAAATGACAAAGCTTCGCATGGGCCTGGCGCTTTGCGCGATCCTTACCGTCAGCTCTTCATCGAGCGCGCAGACGTTGGCCAGCCGAATAGCGTCGGCCTCGGATCGTCCGGTGCAATTCAGCTACAAGGCCCGACCGGACGTTTGCGGCGACGGACGAACCTACATCTCGAGTGGTTCCGGAAACTATGATGGGTTCTACTCGGCATCCTCCTCCGAGCGATGCCAGAACGGACCCGTTCGTGTTGTGCTCGACCTGGCCGACCGGAATGTGGTCGCGATCCGAACCTATGTTGGACCGGGAGCCGTCGACCAGGGTGTCACCGATCTGGGCACCGTTTCTTCCGCCGAGGCGGCCGATTATCTGATCGGCGTCGCCGCCCGCGCCGACGGCCGCGTCGGAAGAGATGCGATTCGCGCAGCGTTGTTCGGCGACAGCGTCGAAGTGACGACCCGCCTGCTCGACATTGGTCGCGATCAGACGCGGCCTCTCGAGACTCGACGCGCGGCGCTTTCGGGTCTCTGGCGCAGCGATGCGCGGCAGCTCGACCGGATCAGCGCTGCACTCCTGCAGATCGCGACTAACGAGAACGATGCGCAGCAGGTGCGGACGCAAGCGCTGTCAGTGCTTTCACGTCTCGATCACGGCGCTGGAATTCCATCGCTGGTCCAGCTTGCCAACAACAACACCACGTCGTGGATTGGCCGCGAGAGCATGCGTGTCCTCGCGAGTTCTGGTGATCCGCGGGCGCGCCAATACCTGCGTTCGACGGTTCAGAGAACGGATCTCCCCGACGAGCTGCTTGCGTTAGCGATCCGCGGACTTGGCCGGAACTACGTGACCGGACAGGACGCGAATCTGATTCGCTCTCTCTACCCGCGCCTCACCGGGGATCGCTCGCGCGATGCAGTGCTGGCATCGGTCGCTGAGCTCGGCGGGACGGAGAACGTGCAATGGTTGATGGGGATCGTCCGCGACGACAAGCAACCACCGGAGAATCGCCGGCGCGCCCTCGAGTACATATCTCGCGCTGGTGCGACGACCACGGCGCTACTCGCCCTTTACGATCCGACCCAGGATACTCAGCTGCGCAGCGCACTTATCGCCATCTACTCACGGCTCGCCGACAAGGCAGCGACGGACAAGCTGGTTTGGATCGCACGCAACGAGCCGAACTATCAGCTCAAACGTCGCGCGATCTCGGCGCTGTCACGAAACTCGGATCCGGCGATACGCCAGGCGCTGCAGGACATCGTGGAGAGATAGGACCGAATCAAGGCGGGCGGTTGATCTAGCCCACGCAATAGCATCCACAAAACAAAAGCGGGGAGCTCTAAGCTTAGTCAGCTTGCAGCTCCCCGCTTTGCTGTTGTAACTGGCCGTTAGGCGCTTCGACCTCGATGCCGAGATACGAGACGCGGCGGATTCCACTCCTTCCCAAGGGTCTTCTGGAAACAACGCTTGGGAACGATATCGACGCCCGAACGCGACAGCGCGTCGTAGCGCGCCAGCTTCTCCGGGTACCGTGAAATCGTCGTTGGCTTGTAGGAAAGCGAGAGAAAGAACTGGTCGGTGAGACTGAGGGCAAACAGCTCCTCGATGTCTCTCGAGCGAGCGAGTCGCTCGACCCCCAGCACTACTTGAGTTCCCAGCCCGTTGCCGTGATGCGCTGGCGCCACCGCGACCGACGAAACTTCGGCCAAAGACGGCGAGTACTCCTCGAGCGCGGCACACGCGATCACCCGACCGCCCGCATCCGCTGCGACGACGTAGTTGTCGATCCGCGAGGCGATCTGATCCAGCGTGCGCGGCAGCATCAAGCCCTGCGCGGCATACGGATTCACCAGCTCCAGGATCTGACCAGCGTCGGCGCGCACGGCGCGCCGCACCGTCGTCGCCAGAGGCGACGCGGCGTCGGCCCTGGAGGCACGACGGGCAGCGGCAGCAGCCGTTGGGAAATTATGCATGAGGAATGTATATATACACACCAGCCCTGCCGCAAGAGTTCCAGGCAGGTTCGGCTTGCCGACTAAGGTTAGACTCTAATGGGTCGAGAAGACGGTCGTCTTGCCGTTCTTGTCGAAGGCGAGGACCTGGTATCCTTTGGTGCGGGGGCCGTCCATTCCCGGCGAGCTCGCCGGCATTCCCGGCACGGCGAGGCCCGCGATCTTCGGCTTTTGCGCCAGCAGACGGTCTATATCCTCGGCTGACACGTGGCCTTCGATCAGATAACCGTTCACGACGGCGGTGTGACAGGATGTCAGTCCCGCCGGCACTCCCAGCGTCTTCTTGATCCCCGGCATGTCCGGCGTGTCCTTGGCGTCGACGGTGTAGCCGTGCCGCGTCAGATACTGAATCCAGTTCTTGCAGCAGCCGCAGCTGGGATCCTTGTAAACGGTGATGGTTGGCTTTCGGGTTGCGTCGCCCGCTCGGATGTCACGGACGGCAGCAGTCGTGAGGGCGAGGGTGCTCAAAGCCGCGACGAGCGCGACCAGTCTGGTCGAGGATTTCATGCAGGGATGGATTGGAGTGTTCGCTCGATCTGCTTCTTGTGCCGGTTCTCGTGTTGTCCGACGAAGATCAGCCACTGGTATAAATCGAGCTCGCCGAGGACGACGTGGGTGTGTTTGATCTGGCCGAGAGCGAGGCCGTCGGCGGTGACGACCGCCGCGCGTAAAGCCTCGCGCGAGCTTTCGAGGCCTTCCAGCGCCTCATTAATGTCGATGTTCGCACGGGGCTGCACCATGTCAGGGGACTTGAGCACTCTGGCGTCCAGATAGGCAGCGTGCTTGTCGAAGGATGGCATTACCGAAGACGTCTCTTTCTCTTCGCCGAGTCCATTCGCTCTGGCCTGACTGGTTCGTTTGGTGATCAGGCGGGCAACGCCTGATTCGACCATCCGTAAGTGCTCGAGGATCTCGGCAACCGACCAGCCATCGCTCGCTGCACGCCGGCACAGTCGCTCGCCATCGACGCCCGCGAAGCTTTTTAGCAGCTCTTGGCGCTGCTCCTCCACAAACGTCATCGTTTCGGCGAGCCTGGGATGCATCCACCCTCCTTCTCGCAATTTAAGCACCCGTCAAAACTGAAGCCGGCCCGGTGCCTGCTGATGGCTGGCGGCTTTAAGATCAACTGAACGGAGACAGAGCATGACCGGGATCGAGGCGCGGCCGAGCAAGGGCAGAACTGTATGGGCGGTGCTGGCTGGTTTTATCGTCATCGTCATTCTCTCGATGGGAATGGACGCCATCATGCACGTTACCGGGATCTTCCCCCCGTACGGCCAGGCGATGACCAACGGATTGTACGCGTGGGCCACGATCTATCGCGTGATCTTCAGCATCATCGGCTGCTACGTCACAGCGCGACTCGCACCCAACCGGCCAATGACGCACGCGCTTTACCTCGGCGTGCTTGGGGTTCTCATCAGCGGCGTGGCCACGGTTGCGACCTGGAACAGGGGACCGGCATTCGGTCCGCACTGGTATCCGATCGCGCTCGTGCTCGTGGCGATTCCGTGCGCGTGGATTGGCGGGAAGATCTATGAAAAACGGCCACATACGGCTCCCAGCCGGTCGTCGTAAGTTGCAGTTGATCCTGTTTCGGGATATCTTCGGTATTAATGAGCTTCATCTGCCTTTGGACTCCGGCCGCTGTCCCGCCCCCCTCCCTCTTCCTCCTCCGCGGCGAAGCCCCACCAGAGAACGAGTTGTTGCAGGAGCTCGTCGCCCCGCTGCTCACGGTAGCTCCCCGGGTGACGATCGGATCGAAGGGAGTTGTCTGGGCTGACGCGCGGGGGATGAGCGCCGAGCCATTGGCGAGAGATCTGGTCGAGGTCTATCACGAGAAGGGAGTGGAGAAGGTGAGGTCTGCCATCTCCATCGTTCCCATCAGCGCTGAAGTGGCTTCACTCCACGGCCGGGGTGGGTTCATCAACATCGCCCCCGGCACCGAGCGCGATTATCTGGCTCGCTTTCCGATCAGCGTTCTCGAGCCATCGCTCGCTCTTTCATCATTGTTCGACGGCGTCGGCATCGAGTGCTGCGCCGATCTGGCGAGGCTCGATCTCGAATCGGTCGAAGTTCGTTTCGGCGCCGAGGGCGCGCGTCTGTGGAGATTGTCGAGGGCGGATGATTCGCGCCGGATTTTCACCAGCATGCCTCGGTCGCTGCCGTCGGCATCTCTCGACTGGGTGGACTACACGCTCAAGGATCCGGAGCGACTCGTCTTCATCATCAACGCGCTCGTCGGCAACATCACCACGGAGCTGCAGTCGCGCGGGCAGTGCGCGCGCGAGATGACGATGAGCTTCTCGCTCGCCAATCAGGAGACCTATGAGCATCTTGTCCGTCCGGCGCGGTCGACGGCTAGTCACAAGGCGTGGATGCGGCTGATACGCACGCACCTGGAAAGAATCACTCTCCCCGACGGCGTTGTCGGAATCACGATGCGTGTCGAGGCCGTCACCGGCGAAGTGGAGCGGCAGGGAGATATTTTCGACCGTGGTTTTGCGACGGCGCGCGCGGCGGAGGAGACGATCGCGCAGCTGCTCGATGATCAGGGGGCGGTGGTGGTGACGCCGCGCAACTCCCAACATCCGTTGATCGATCGGCGCACGGAGTGGATCAGTCAGGAGCCGGCACAGGCTTCAGCGAGAATTCAATTGAGGGAGCGAGTGGTGAAGGCGACTGCAGCTCCACGTCTGACGCTGCAATTATTGCCGGAGCCGCGTCGCGTCGCCGTGACGACGAAGCATCGCCGCGACCATCAGGTGCCGGTGCAGTACCGCGACAAGGAGTGGCTGACGCTGGTGTCCGCCGCCGGACCGGATCGCGTTTCGGGAGGGCAGTGGACCGAGCCGTACGCGCGGGAATATTTCCGCTGCGTTACCGATGATGGGATGATGGTGTGGCTATTTCGGGATGCGCGAGATGATGGGTGGTACCTGCATGGGTGGTGGGACTGATGATAACTGCGTCAGACATCTCGGTCGCTTATAAGGGACGGGTTGCGGGGTGCGAGTAGCACCGTTGCTGGTTCCCCGTGACTACCGCAAGACCGTCCTACTGGCGTGATGCGAGGGCAACGCCGCAACTTTGCACGCCTCGCTATGCCCACAAAAACCACCCGTGTCGTGTTCGCGATGCTTTTCGGCATCGCTGCGTTATCGATCGATCCCACCTCCGCTTCGGCGCGAGTCGCTCGCGTCGAGATCATCTCCCGCGCCGACATCTCCGGCACCTTCGCCGGTCGTACGTATGAGCGCATCGCGGGCCGGGTGTACTTCGCGTTCGATCCAGCCAATCCCGCCAACGCCCAGATCGTCGACCTGCAGCTGGCGCCGCGAAACTCGAGCGGCGAAGTCGAAGCGGTGAGTGAGTTCGTCATGCTCCGCCCGAAAGACGCCGCCACTGCCGCTAATCTCGCCGTCGTCGACATCGTCAATCGGGGCGGCATCACGACGTTCGTCTTCGATCTCGACCGCAACGTGCGCGCGTCAGCGCTGGCGGCGGAGTTCTACGGCGACGCCCTGCTAATGAAGCGTGGCGTTACCATCGTGGCGCTCGGCTGGCAGTGGGACGTTCCGGCCGGCGGGAACTTGCTGCACTTCCAACCCCCGCATGTTGGCTCGCCGGCGCGACCGATCACCGGATTGGTGCGGAGCGACATCACCATCGACGCTCCCACCAGCACGATTCCGCTCGGCCACTTCCTCGGCAACGCCGTTGGCTATCCCGTCGCCAATCCGAACGATCGCATCAACATGCTCACCGTCCGAGACAGCCCCACCGGACAGCGCACGATTGTGCCGCGGAGCCAATGGCGGTTCGCGCGACAGAGCGGGGGAGCGGTCGTCGCCGATCCACGATTTGTGTACATGGCCTCGGGTTTCACCCCGGGGAAGATCTACGAGGTCGTCTACCGCGCCAAGGATCCGGTGGTGGTCGGCACCGGACTGGCCGCGATTCGCGACATCATTTCGTATCTCAAATACGATTCAGCGGCAATCGCGCACGTCCGCTTCGGTATCGGTTACGGCGTTTCGCAGACCGGCAGATTCATCCGCCACTTCCTCTATCAGGGTTTCAACGCCGACGAGCGGGGTCGCGTCGCGTTCGACGGCTTTTTTGCCCACACCGCCGGCGCCGGCCGCGGCAGCTTCAACCATCGCTTTGCGCAGCCGTCACGAGATGCGCAGCCGTATTCGACTTTCTTTTATCCGACCGATGTCTTTCCATTCACCAGCGTGCCGACGCGTGACCCTGTCACCGGCCAGCGAGCTGGACTGCGCGACAATCTGCGCGGCTCCAGTGCGACCAGGGTTTTCTACGTCGATGGTGGACACGAGTACTGGGGACGCGCTGCGTCGCTCACGCACACCAGGCCCGATGGGAAACAGGATGTCGGGTTTCTTCCGACTGAGCGCCGCTACGTAATCTCGTCGGCCCAACATTCGAGTCCATCCGGCTGGCCGCTTCCGGATTCCGTACAAATCCCTGGAACGACGGCGTACCGCGGCGACCCGCTCGATCAGCGCCTGGCGTTGAGAGCCTTGATGTCGTCGCTGATCGACTGGGTTTCCTTGGGCAAGGAGCCACCACCATCGACGTACCCGACGCTCGCACAGGGTACACTCGTCCGCCCGGCAGATGTGCAGTTCCCCAGGATTCCGAATCTGCCGGTGGCTCGCATACCGCATCAGCCGTATCGAATGAATTTCGGTCCGCGCTGGAGTCTCGGCATCATCGACCGCGAGCCGCCGGCGCTTGGTGCGCCCTACCTGCTATTCGTGTCGCGCGTCGATTCCATCGGCAACGATCTCGGCGGAATCCGGAGCATCGAGATACTGGCGCCGCTGGCGACGTACTATCCGTGGCAGCTCCGCACGGGAATGCCGGCCGCGACCGACCGTCTGGTGAGTTTTCGCGGCACGTTCGTGCCGTTGCCACGGACCGAAGCCGACCGCCGGACGAGCGGCGACTCCCGTCCGAGCATCGAGGCGCTTTACGGCAACAGAGCGCGCTTCCTGGAGCGAGTCGATCAATCTCTATCTTCTCTGATCGCGCGCCGCTTCCTGCTGTCGGAGGACTCTACGACGGCGAGGAATCGGATGGTCGACGCCTGGAATCGTTACGGGCTGCGCTAGGTCTCAGATTCCCGGAAAATTCTCGATGCGCGCGGCTTTGACGATCTGCCGGACCCGATTCATTACCACTTCGCCCGCCTTCGCATCGCCCTTCGCCTTGAGCGCTTCGTTCAGCACCGCTCCAGTGAAAGCGTAGGTGTAGGGAATCCCGAACGAGGCGCGATCGATCCAGTCACCTTCCTTGATCAGAGCCTCGGGCGCATGGTAAACCGTGTCCCAGAGCGCTTTGGTGCGCGCCAGATCGACGTTCAAGCCGAGGATGTGCGGCGTCTCCGCCGTGTCAGGTATCGGGTGATCTACCAGTTTTTGCACGAAGCCCTGCGACAAAAGGTACGGCGCGAGAGGTAGACCTCCTCCTCCACCCGTCGAGACATAAATCGGTCGCTCCGGGAATGCGTCCTTGATCAGTCGCAGCAGCACGAGCTGATCCCGGACGAGATATCCGGGCTCGATGTTGAGCGTGATGTTGCCCTGTCGGAAAATCTGCGGCTGGTTGATCTGGATGTATTCCGGAATCGCGTCGGCTTCCGCGAACGTCATCTTGAGCGGCGGACCCGACGGCTTCTTCCACACCTTGTCGCGGTAGATCGCTGGACCTTTGGCAGCGTCGTAGGTCTCCACCGGCCGGCGGATCATCTGCCTCACGAACCAGTCGGTATCGAGGTACGTCGTGACGGCGACCGTTACGTCTCGGCGAACTCCTTCGACCTCCTGCGCGTACCAGAGGGGGAATGTGTCGTTATCGCCGTTGGTGATGACGATGGCGTAGGGCTCAAGCGAATTGAGATAATCGCGCGCCCATTGCTCCGTGAAGTAATGGCCGGCGCGCGAGGCGTATTTCCAGTTCGAGACAAGTGGGATGAGTGCGATTAGAAGAATCGGCGCGGCAAGCATGAAACTGCGCCGGGTCGGCCAGGGAGCCGTCGCCACCGCGGGCTGGCTTCGGCCCGACGTCTTCGCTGGCGCTGTTTCATTCGCTCTGGCTTCCCCGCCGATCACCAACGCCAGCTGCTCCCAAAGGAAGCTCAATCCGATTGCCGCCCAGACTCCCCAGGCCGAAAAGCTCCAGATGTAGAAGTAGTCACGGTCACGGACCTCGCGTGCGACGCTGTTGCCGAGATCCGGGTCCTGCGACCAGCCGTACTTGAAATTCAGATAGTAGATGAGCGCCAGCGTCATCGTGAACATCAACGGGCCGAAATACCAGAATGTTCTTCGGTCTCGTTGCCAGTGCACGTACCCGCCGAGCAATCCAAGTCCCAGGAAGAGGAACGCCACGACGAACTGGAGCCCTTGCATCACCTGGTGCGAATCGCGCAGCCACTGCCACTTGAAGTACAGCCACCACATCCCGACCTGAGCCGGATACGAAGCACCGCGCTCTAGCTTCTGTCCGTACTGCTCGCGATTGATGTTGGCCATCAACCGGTCTTCAGTGAGTTTGCTGAACGTGCAGCTCGTCTCGAGCTTCGTCTCGCACGCCGTCGGCGCGCCTTCGTTTATCGCCGGAAAATACGCAGCGCGGACGGGCTCGAAGATGAACGGCGTCAGCCCAAGAATCAGCGCGCCAAGGCTGGCGAGAACCAGCTTCCAACGCAGAAGCGTGCGCCAGCGAGTGACGAGCAACGCCAGGCCGGCGGCCGGTAGCGGAAGAAACCCCGCCGGGTGATTCGCGTAACCGAGGCCGAGTAGAAAGCAGACCAGCACGATGAGGCGATCGGCTCCTGGCGCGTCGGGCTCCTCTATCCACTCGATGATGATCCACGAGCAGATGGTGAAGAACAGCAGCGAGATGGTATAGACTTTTTCGTTGACGACGGACTGGTTCCAAACGGTGAATGCAGTCGCACCGATCAGCGTGGCGAGACTGGCGACCACCAGCCGCTGCCATTTTTCGAAGATCCACCGAGCGACGATTCTCTCCGTGATCAGAAACCAGAGTCCCGCCGAGAGCGCGCTGGCGAGCGCGGCCATGATGTTGATGCGGGCCGCGTAAGAAACCGGAATCGGCAGTGAAGCGAAGGCGTGGCCGAGCAGCACGAAGAACGGATTGCCCGGCGGATGCGGAATGCCCAGGACTTTCACCGCCGCCATGTATTCGCCGGTGTCCCACATCGCTACCGACGGCGCCAGTGTGATGAGGTAGAGAATGAAGACGAGGGTCGCCGCTATCGCAGCTGGAACGTAGGAAGGCTTGTAGGCGTTCTCGGCCGATTGGACTGAAGCAGAAGCTTTGGTGGCCGGCTGGTAGCCGTCCCGGCTCGAACTGACTGGAGAGACTTTCGTTGCCATTAGGTGGTGGAGATGTCGGTGTTGGTCGGACGATGAATTTTAGTCACTCAGCGGCTGAGATGCGTTCGTGCTTTGTATTACGCGCTCCCTGCCCGAATCGCAAAAATTCCCCCTTGCTTCGGGATATATTCGGGTATAAACTGAGCCATGGGATTTGTCGAGCTCAGAGCCCATACGGCTTTCTCCTTCGGTGACGGAGGCACATCACCCGAAGCCCTGGTCACCCGCGCGGCAGCACTTGGTTACGGCGCCATCGGCATCACCGATACCGCCGATCTGGGTGGAATTGTTCGATTCGGATTGGAGGCGCGACGGCAGAATGTCAGACCGATCGTCGGTGCCGAGCTCAACGTCGATGGCTATCCCGTCGCTTTTCTGGCGCGCAGCAAAACAGGGTTCAACAACGTCGCCTCTCTCGTCACCCGATCACGAGTGGGTGAGCTCTCGACGTGGAAGAAGGGAGATGGAAAGAAAACGCGGGGACGGCCGCGCATCTCCTGGCAGCAGGTAGCGGAGCGGAGTGAAGGGATGCAGGTGCTGACCGGTCCTGCATCGGGGCCGGTCGCATCCTGTCTCCGCGACTGTGATTTCAAGGGAGCTGAGCGCGTTCTCTGCCAGTGGCGGGAAGTTTTTGGCGACAGGCTCGCCATCGAAGTGCAGCTGCATCACACCAGTGGCAACGAAGCGGCGCTAGGGGCAGCCCTTATCGAGCTGGCCGAAAGGCATCGTGTACCATGGGTGATTTGCCAGGAGCCGCGCTACATCGACAACGACAGCCGGCTCGTTCACGATGTTCTCACCTCGCTGCGCTACGACACAACGATCGACGACGCCGTCGCGCGCGGGCTGCTGCATCCGAACGGCGAGTGGCGTCTCGCATCGCCCGAGGAGATGGCGGAGCGCTGGAAGGGTCGCGAGTGTGGCCTGCGTGAGAGCGAGCGCATCGCCGCCGAATGCGATTTCAATCTGTCATGGATTCGACCGCCGCTGCCAAAGTTTCCGGTTCCCGCCGGCTACAACGACGACACTTTCCTAAAGGAGAAAGTGTTCGAGGGCGCTCGGGAGAGGTGGGGCGAAGTCGACGACAAGCAGACCGCGCAGCTCGAGCACGAGCTGCGAGTTATAGGCAATCTTGGTTTTGCCGGGTTCTTCTTAGTGATGTGGGACGCAGTCCACTTCGCCAAGGGGAAGGGGATTCTCTGCCAGGGACGCGGCAGCGCCGCGAATTCAGCGGTGGCGTACTGCCTGGCGATCACCGCGGTAGATCCCGTGCGGCACGGCCTCCTGTTCGAGCGATTTCTTTCCGAGATCCGCGTCGATGGCCAGACCGAAGCGCCCGACATCGATGTCGACATCGAGCACGATCGGCGCGAAGAAGTCCTCGACTACGTCTACGAGAAATACAATCGCGCCCAGGCGGCGATCACCTGCGTCACCCAGATGTACCGCGGGCCGAACGCCATTCGCGATTCGATGCGGGCGTTCGGCTACCCGGTGGAGATGGCGGACAAAATCTCCAAGCGGATTCACTGGAGTGAGCCCGCCGAGGGCGCGAAGTACGTCGGGGAGGAGCTGGCGCCGAAGCTGGGAATCGATTTCGACAATCCGCGTGGCCGCGCGACACTCGCCGCCATGGCCGCCTTCGAGGGAGTGCCGCGGCTGCGCTCGACCCACGTCGGTGGATTCGTTCTGTCATCCGCTCTGCTTGGCGACTATCTGCCGGTCGAGCACACGACGATGGGCCGCACCATTATCCAGTTCGACAAGGACGATCTCGACGCGGTTGGAATTCCCAAGTTCGATTTCCTCGGCCTTGGTGCATTGTCGCTGGTGCGACGCGCTTTCGACATGATCGAAGTGCGCACCGGGACCCGGCCCGAGATGTACAAGCTGCCGCCCGACGACGAGGCAACCTACAATCTCATCGCCACCGGCGAGACGATCGGTACGTTCCAGATCGAGAGTCGCGCCCAGATTGCGTCGGTGCTGCACACCAAACCCGACCGCCTGTACGACATCGTCGTCCAGGTCGCGCTCATTCGCCCCGGTCCGATCCAGGCGAACTTCGTCCACCCGTACACGGCGCGCCGGCGCGGGCTGGAGCCCGTGACGTACCTGCATCCCGATCTGGAGCCGATCCTCAAACGCACCCAGGGAATTCCGATCTTCCAGGAGCAGGCGATGGCGATCGCCATGAAGCTCGGCGGCTACTCGGCGGCACAGGCCGACGAGCTGCGGCGCACCATGGGACACATTCGAAAAGTGGAGAAGCTCCATCGAGTGCTCGAGCAGCTGCGCACGCGGATGGTGGAGCGCGGAGTGGAGGAGTCCATCGCCACCAGGATCGCCGAGGATCTCAAGAGCTTCGCCAATTATGGATTTCCGGAATCGCATGCCTGGAGCTTCGCGCTGATCGCGTACGCGACGGGCTATCTCAAAGCCCACTACACGGCGGAGTTCTATGCAGGTCTGCTCAACTCCTACCCGATGGGATTCTATCCGCCATCAACATTGATACATGACGCCCGCCGCCATGGTTTACAAGTCTTGCCACCGTGCATGCGCGATGGCGACTGGGAGTGCACCACCGAGCCGACCGAGAATCCGGACCGGCCGGCGCTGCGTATCGGCTGGCGGCACATCCGCGGGCTCGGCGAGAAATCACTCGAGGCACTCAAGACGGCCAGAGGGTGGGATCGATTCTCGTCTATCGACGACGTCATCCAGCGGGCGAAGCTGCAGCGAACCGATGCATTGCAGCTGGCGCGCGCGGGAGCGTTCGGGTGCTGGGAGCCGGATCGTCGTCGTGCGGCGTGGGTGGCGATGCGTTCCGTCGGCGATACGCTGCCGCTGGCGCCGGCGCGTGAGACATCGTACGACCCGCGCCCCCTCTCACGCGACGAGCTGATCTTCCTCGACTATTTCTCGGTCGGCATCAGCGTGAGCGGTCATCCGATGGAGCATCTGCGCCCGAAGCTGCGTCACGCCGGAGTCCTCGACTCAAAGCAGCTGGAGAAGCTCAAAGGGGGTGAGTGGATCACTACCGCCGGCCTGGTGACGATCCGTCAGCAGCCGCAGAGCGCGAAGGGAACCGTCTTCCTGCTGATGGAAGACGAGCACGGTTTCATCAACGTCATCGTCTCCAAGAAAATGGCCGAGGAATATTCCGAGGTGGTGAGGTTCTCGACCTTCGTGATGGTGGAAGGGAAGTTCGAGCGCGACGACGGCGTGCGGAACGTCATCGGCAGAAAGTTCAGCGAGCTGAAGGTGAAAGAGTTGGTTCACGCAAGCCGCGACTTCCATTAGGTGAGGACCGAGGGCTCTAACCAAGGGCATTGATAATCGCGGACTGATTGAGGATCGAGGACAATCGAGGACGTTCGCACTCCTCGATTAGTCCGCGATTATCAATGCCCTTGGTTCTCAGCCCTCGGTCCCAGCCACCCTCTTCCCGCTTCCCTC
>JBKPDS010000004.1:0-52176 GCA_046727995.1 Gemmatimonadota bacterium | reverse complement strand
GTACAGGTGATCGACCGGAATATCGAAGAACCCTTGCAGCTGGTGCTGATGAAAATCGAGTCCCAGCACCCGGTTTGCACCCGCCACCGATATCATGTTCGCCAGCAGCTTGGCGCCAATCGCCACCCTCGGCTGGTCCTTTCGGTCCTGCCTCGAGTATCCGTAGTAGGGCATCACGCACGTTATCCGCGCGGCTGACGCCCTGCGCGCCGCGTCGATCAGGAGCAACAGCTCCATGATGTTGTCGGCCGGCGGATTCGTCGGCTGGACGATGAAGACGTCGTTGCCTCTGACATTTTCATCGATCCGAACGAAGATCTCGCCATCGGCGAAGCGGTTGACCGTCGTCTTGCAGAACGGAACATCCAGCATTCGCGCGATCTCACCACACAGTTCCGGGTTCCCGGGCCCGGCGATGAGCTTGAAGCCATGAGCGGGTACGGACAATCCGTCCATGCAGCCTTACAAGTTAAGAGGGCAAAGGACTGAGATCAATTGCCCCCGGTGGATTCGAACCACCATTACCGGATCCAAAGACCGATGTCCTGCCATTGGACGAGGGGGCAGCGGAGAGCGAAAGCTAGTCCAGAACCTCCACAGGGACAACGCTCTCAACGGTGCGCGTGATGATCCTTTTTGTTCCTCTTGGAACGATCAATCGCGGTGGCGGAGTCTTGCTGCCGACCCTGCGGGCAGTGATGCCGGGAATCTTGAAAATCGTCGATCCGGATCCGCTCATTCTGTAGAACAGCCCGTAATGATCGGCGCGACCGAGCAGCGTTTCGATCTCCGGATAACGAGGACGCATCACCGCCTCGAAATCGTTGACCGAGTGCCTGGCCGCTGATTCCCAATCGGCGAACATCTCCGCGGTGAAATCCGGTTTGCCGGCGGCTTTTTCTCCTCCCACGCGGTCGAGGAGCGCGTACGCTTCGCCGGTGTCGATGCCAAACGGGGGCAGAAATAGATGGATGTCCCTGGACGGCAGCGGTCTGAGTCGCAACAGTTTCTCGCCGCGTCCCCAGCCGATCGCCATCGCGAAATCGCTGACGAGAAATGGCACATCGGAGCCGAGACTCAGGGCGAGCTCGCCGAGTTGGACAGCTGGCACCGGTTTCTCGGCCAGCGTGTTGAGAATGCGAAGAACTGCGGCTGCATCGGCGCTGCCACCGCCCAACCCACCGCCAATCGGAATCCGCTTCTTGATTACGATCTCGAATCCGTGGGGCCAGCCGGTTTCCCGCGAGTACAACTCGGCGGCGCGGTAGGCCAGGTTTTCTTCCTGCGGCTGATCGCGCATGACACCGCACCGTAGCGTCCGCATTTTTTCGCGAATGTGCACGCGCACGTCGTCGCCGAGAGCGATACGGAGGAAAACCGTCTCAATCGAGTGAAACCCATGCGGCTCCTTTCCCAGCACGCGTAGCGAAAGATTGATCTTCGCTTGCGCCAGAGTCCTGCCCGCGCCCAGGCTCATGCTACGGCGTCAGTCGACGGCTGGAGGTCGCGCAGTCTCACTCCGAGTCGAGTGAAGTAATAAGCGCCAATCAGTGTGATCGGGATAAAAGTGAGCAGGTGGTATCCGATGGCCCAGGTCGCCGCCTGTTCCTGACCGATGCCGTAAATGGCCAGCCCCTGGACGGACATGTACTCGAAGACGCCGAAGAACCCGGGAAGTGCAGGCACTGCCGTTCCCAAAGCAATGAATGCCTGGAGAAACAAAGAGGCGGAGAAAGGTGCAGTGATGCCGACAGCTCGGAAGGAGAGCCAGATTCCCACAGCATTCAAAAGCCAGTGAGCGATCGTCCAGCCAAGCACAGCCAGGAAGTGTTGCGGGTGCTTCAAAACGCTCAACCCGTCGACGAATGTCTGTAGAACGCGACGCCCGCGATCTTCCACCGCCGGTGAGACGCGGCGCGCGAACAGCTCGAACAACCGCAGCAACCGCTCGGGGAAGAAGACTAGTGCATAAAGCCCGGCCAGGAGAACCACCACCAACGTTCCGGCGCCCGTCGCGAAGGAGCTCAGCGGCCTGCCGGCCAGCGTATTACTGGCCGAGAGCGCCGGGTCGAGCAATGCCGATGCAGCGAGAAGCAGCAGCACGACGGCATCGAACAATCGATCCACCGCCAGTGACGCCAGCGCAGTCGCGAAAGGAACCGGCGATTCACGGGTGAGGGCATAAGCCCTGGCAATTTCTCCGGCCCGCGCTGGAACGACGTTGTTCACCATCATTCCAATAGTCGTCGCTCGCCAAAGGGCGCCGAGAGAAAGCTTGCCGGCGACCGGCTCCAGGATTGTCTGCCAGCGACGAGCACGCAGAGCGAAAATCGCCGTGGCGCAAAAAATGGCCGCGGCGAAGAGAAAGGGGTCCGCGTGTGACAGCCGGTGCGCTACTTCACCCGGCGAAACTCCGTGCAGCGTCCAGTAAATGAGAGCCGCACTCAGCAACGCTCCAAGTGCAGCACGCCATCCTGGGCGCAACGCCTACTCTGCCGCAGCGAGCTCCACCAGATCGACGAGCTCGTCCACGAGCGCCCGTGTCGGCGGAGTTCCGCTCTTCTTCAGTGCGCGACGAATCTCGGCGGCACGCTCGATGGCGCGCTGACCGCGGTATAACAGCTCCTGAATCGGAACCAGCTCGGTAGCGGGCGGCTGTGGGCCCGAGTTCCGTGTCTCCAGCGACCGCATCGTCGCCAGGCTCGAGTTCAAAACGTCCTTGAGCTCCTGGCCACGTGGCGGGGTGACGCCTCGCGGTGGGGTCTGGCCGCGCGCCACAGGCGAATCGACCTCCGATACTGCCCTCGGGGCCCTTTTTACCTCGGGCGATAGAGTTCCCGGTCCGATTCCTCCACCCTGCTCCCGTAGCTGCTGCTCGTAGTGGGTGCGCGGATTGGGCGCGACATAGACGATGTGCTGGCCATCGTCATTGTAGAAAAGCTGGGAGATAGGGACGATGACGTCCTCGCGCCGCTCTTCGCGAGCCGGTCCAAATCGAGAGAGGCGGTTCACGCTTTCTTCGACGCGCGCGTCCTGCGCCGGTCCCCAGTTGCGCACCGATCGCACCAGGAGCTTCAGGTCTTCGACCGCCCCAATCAGCGCGCGCTGAAGCTCGGGCTCCCACGATGTCGCGCCCTGCACCATTCCCATGGCAATGCGCTCAACGCTGGCCGCAAGCCGGGCCAGCTCGCTTGCCTTGGCCATCGTCGCGCTGCCGCGTAGCCCACGCGCTGCCGCCGCAAACTGGGTTGCCTCCGACGACTGCATTCCCTGCTTGTTGGCCATCGCTTCCAGGCGCGCGAGGTACTCACTCGCCTCGAGCGAGAAGAAATCGAGCAGCCGGCCCGGCATCGTCATCAGCGCGTTCTCCAGTTCACATCCGAAAAGTGGGCGCTCACGCGCCCACAGTCAAAACCTCGTCACATTATGACGAGCGAGCGGCGCGCATCGCTTCGTGGATCTCCTTCACCGCCCGGTCGAGGCCGACGAAGACTGACCTGCTGATTATCGAGTGACCGATGTTCAGCTCCTCGATCTCCGGAATGGAGGCGACAGGTCCGACATTCGCCACGGTGAGCCCGTGCCCGGCGTGGATGGCGATGCCGAGATCCGCACCACGCCGCGCGCATTCGCGCAACGCTTCGAGGGCAGGGCCTTCACCGGGATGGTGAGAGTAGGTCCCCGTGTGCAGCTCGATGGCGGGCACGCCGAGCTTTTTGGATTGCTCGATGGCAGCTCGCGTCGGGTCGATGAAAAGACTGACGCGGATGCCGGCATCGGTCAGTGAATCGACGGTGTTCTGAATCCGAGCCGGATCACTGATGATGTCCAGCCCGCCCTCGGTGGTTATCTCCTCGCGACGCTCGGGAACCAATGTCACCTGCTGCGGTTTAATGTGGCGGGCGATCTCGAGCATCTCGGCGACGCACGCCATCTCCAGATTGAAATAGGTCCGGACGTTTTTTTTCAGCCGCTCGACATCCAGATCCTGAATGTGGCGCCGGTCTTCGCGGAGATGCGCGGTGATGCCGTCGGCGCCGGCGTCCTCGCAGGCTTTTGCTGCAGCAACAGGATCCGGCTCAGCTGCACGACGAGCCTGCCGCAGCGTGGCGACGTGGTCAATATTGACGTAAAGGCGTTGTTGCTTTGCCCGCATTTTCGGCGTCCCTAATTCGCAGCTCTAAATCCTGTGGAGAATTCTATCGTGTCGTTCAAGAAAGTTGCTGGCTTATTACTGCTTGCCGCGTGTTCGAGCGCCACGCAACGAAACGGCGGCCAGCTCACCGGTGCCACCGCGCCTCAGATTGCCACCGAGCAGTTTCTGCGCGCCGCGAACGCGGGCGACTTGCAGGCGATGTCCAGCCAGTGGGGAACCAAGGATGGGCCGGCCCGTGAGACGATGGATCGCATACAGCTTGAAAAGCGTCTGACGATCCTCGCCTGTTACTTCAAGCACGACAGTGAGCGGGTGGTCGGAGAAGCGCCGGGCTCCGGGGGTCGGCGCGACGTCCGCGTCGAGCTCAGAAAGGGAAACCTCACCCGGCAGACCACTTTCTACACGGTCAAGGGACCGGGCGACAGATGGTACGTCGAGAATATGGACATCGCTTCGGTTCGCGATTTCTGTGGGAATCCGGGAACTTCAGCTAGTCGTTAAAAGAAAATCCACGAAAAAAACAACTTACGACTACCAGCTAGGGGCTTTGGGCGAAGCAGCTGGGGGCCGCGAGCGGCCGCCAACGTGCATTCGGTTTTGGCCCGAAGCCCTGAGCCGCTCCGCCCATGGCCCCTCGCCGGTCGTCGTAAGTTGTCTTTTTTCTCCTGTCAGTGATCAGATAATTCGACTAGAACCCCCCCAGTCGACTTGGGGTGCAGAAACGCTATTCGCTTTCCCTCCGCCCCAATTCGCGGCCGCTCGTCGATGAGTTGAATGCCGGCACGGCGACAACGCTCCAGCGTCGCGTCGAGGTCGTCAACCGAAAAGCAAATGTGATGAATCCCTGGTCCGCGCTTCGCCAGGAAGCGCGCGATCGGGGATTCCGCGTCTTCGGCTTCGAGCAGCTCCACCAGCGGCTCCCCGGCACTGAACCCCACGATGCGCGCGCCATCGGCATCGTCGAGATCGACTTCGCGTAAACCAAGGACATCGCGCAAGAACGGCATGATCGTCGCGATGTCTTCTACTGCGATGCCAATGTGTGAGACCCGCGTGCCGCGCGGGGTTGATGGGGTCATTAAATTTATCGGCAATGGGGCAACGTCCCCGCAGTAAACTAAACGACGAAGCCCCGCGGGGTATCCTGCGGTTGGAGATTACAAAATGTCGAATGCTCTTGAAGTGAACGATTCCGATTTCGAGACCCAGATCGAGCAGCACAAGGGACTCGCGGTCGTGGATTTCTGGGCGACGTGGTGCGCGCCCTGCCGCATGGTTGGCCCCGTTCTCGACCAGCTGGCAGTTGAATACGAAGGCAAGGCAAAAGTCGCCAAAGTCGACGTGGACGTGAACATCAAAACATCAACGAAGTTCAACGTACGGTCGATTCCGGCGATTCTGTTCTTCAAGGACGGCAAGCTCGTCGATCAGGTGATCGGGTTTGTCGGCAAGCCGGCTCTCGCGGAGAAGTTCAAGCAACACGCCGCCTAACGGGCAGAGTCCGTCGCCCACGGCTTTGTGAGTCCCGCGAAAGCGGTCGCACCGGGAGCGGCTGGAACTCTCTATCTGGTCAGCACTCCCATTGGCAATCTGGGAGACATGTCATACCGCGCGGTCGAGGTCCTCACCTCGGCCGCGCTTGTTATTGCGGAAGACACTCGCCATTCGCGACGGCTGCTGGATCACTATCGGATTACGACGCCGTTGAGCTCGTACCACGAGCACAACGAGGCGAAAGAAACGCCGAGACTGATCGCGCGCTTGCGGGCCGGCGACTCGATCGCTCTGATTTCTGACGCCGGGACGCCGCTCATCTCCGATCCCGGATCGCGCCTGGTCGGGGCCGCGCTCGAGGCAAACATCTCGGTGGTGCCGATCCCGGGTCCATCGTCGGTAATGGCGGCACTCGTCGCCTCGGGAATGGCGCTTGACCGCTTTGCTTTCTATGGCTTTCTCCCGCGCAAAGGACGCGAGCGGACCGAGATCATCGATGAGATCGTCGGCTCGCGATCGACGGTTGTTCTGTTCGAATCACCGAATCGAGTTGGCGCGACCCTCGAAGCGCTCGTCCAGGCCGGCGCCGGTGAGAGGCCGGCGGTCGTCGCTCGCGAGCTGACCAAGCAGTTCGAGGAATTCAAGCGTGGCAGCGTCGGCGAATTGGCCACTTTGTACAGCGAGGCGGATCCCAAGGGGGAAGTCGTGCTCGTAATCTCCGGCGCCGAGGAACCCGCTGTATCCGAAGCGGAGCTCAACGACGCCGCAAAAAAACTCAGGGCATCGGGCAAGCGCCCACGGGAAATAATGGATCATCTGGTGGGCGCACTCGGCGCTCCGCGAAACCTTGCCTACAGAATCGCCCACGAAGGATGAAATCGGTGCAAACTCGCGCTCCCGAAGCAACTTCACGACTTCCACGAGTGACCAACTGAGATGCCCGCCATAAGATCGCGTCCCGGAAAGATCGTCTGCGTCGGTCGCAACTATCGGGAGCACGCCAAGGAGCTCGGCAACGAGGTTCCGAAGGAGCCGCTAATTTTTCTTAAGCCGCCGTCGAGCGTGGTCTGGCAAGGGGAAACCATCGTGCTCCCCGGCGCTTCGAATCGAGTCGAATATGAGGGCGAGATTGGCGTCATTGTAGGGCGATCGCTCACTCGAGTGTCTGAAAGCGATGCCGCAAGCGGAATTCGGTCGATAATAGCTGTCAACGACGTCACAGCCCGCGACCTGCAAAAGAGCGATTCGCAATGGACTAGAGCGAAGGGATTTGATACCTTTTGTCCTCTGGGAGAGGAGTCATCAGAGCTTCCGGACCTCGACAGTTTGACTGTCGTTACTCGAGTTAACGGTGTCGAGCGGCAGCGAGGGAAAAGCAGCGAGATGGTCTTCTCGATCCCGTCCCTCCTCGCCTACATCTCACAGATCATGACGTTGGAGCCAGGGGATCTTGTAGCGACCGGAACGCCGTCTGGCGTTGGGCCGCTCGTCTCCGGTGACGTTGTCGAGGTCGAGATACCAGGCGTCAGTCGCGTCAGCAACCCCGTTCAAGAGGACTAATAGTGCCCGCCTACACGGATCGAGTATTGAGCCTGCCCGAATACCCTCTTTCCGGTATTCCCGAGAAGAAGCGCGAACTCATCGCTCGCGGCGTCGACGTCATCGACCTTGGAGCCGGCGACGCCGATCTCTCGCCGCCGCCTGCGGTCATCGAGCGAATCTCCGCGGCAGTGCGTATTCCTACCATGAGCCGCTATGGTTTTGCCCTCGGCCTCGTCGAGTATCGCGAAGCGGTCGCGAGATTCATGAAGCGGCGTTTTGGTCAGGATTTCCATCCGCTGCGGGAAATCGTCCCTCTCATTGGGTCCAAGGAAGGGCTCTCTCACCTCGCGCTCGCGTTTGCGACAAGAGGCGACTACACCATTCTCCCCGAACCGGGCTACAACTCATACGTCGGCGGAACACTCCTGGCCGAAGCGACGCCTTACAAGTATGCGCTCCGACCTGAAAACGGATTTCTGATCGACCTGGACATGGTTCCGAGCGACGTGCTGAAGAAGGCAAAGATTCTTTACCTCAACTATCCGAACAATCCGACCTCCGCCATTGCGCCGAGGGAGTATCTCGAGGAAATGGTGCGGCGGTGCAGGGAACTCGATATCCTGCTGGTGTATGACAACGCCTACTCCGAGCTGGCGTACGACGGCTACGTGCCGCCGAGTATCTTTGAAATCGAGGGCGCGCGCGATATCGCGATAGAGTTCCACTCCATGTCCAAGACGTACAACATGACTGGGTGGCGTTGCGGGTGGGCGTGCGGGAAGCAGGAGTTCGTCGGTGCTCTGGCGAAGGTGAAATCGTTCATCGATACCGGGACTTTCATGGCAATTCAGGCAGCCGCGGCAACCGCACTCGACGAATGCGCCGACTGGATACCGTCGAACGTGGCGGAGTTCAAGCGGCGCCGCGATGCCGCCGTCGAGTCGTTTTCCGAAGCTGGATTCCCTGTCGAGAGCCCGAAGGCCACGATGTACATCTGGTGTCCGCTGCCGAAGAACATTCCCAGCGCGGTCTTTGGAGAGAGACTGCTGCAGGACGAGGGAGTGGTCGTGCTACCCGGCTCGGCCTTTGGTCCGGGTGGCGAGGGATTCTTCCGCGTTTCATTCATCACTTCTCCCGAGCGACTGCGCGAAGCGGCCACGCGTGCCGGACGTGTCCTGAAGCGGCTTCAGGCGCAGGTGGGCGTCGAAGTGCGTAGTAGTGCACCCCGGGAGCAACATCAGGGGATGGCGCGAGCCTGATGATTTTCCGCCGCGTCGCGTTGCAGACCGAACCCACGAGGAAGAGGCTATCCACGCCCTTCCTCGTATCACTCGGCGTGCACGTCATCGTGGCGATTGCGTTCATGCGGATGCTTATTCTGAACGGGGAGTTTCCAACTGCTGGGAGACGCGCAGCGGTTCCGCAGGAGCGGGTGGGATTTGTGCGAGTCGGGCAACCAGGCGTCAAGCCAACGGTAGGACGCGTCGGCGGCGACGGACGTCCGGTGCAACCGCGCGCCATACACGTCGTCGCGCCGAAGTCCATTCCAACAGCGATTCCAGCACCCGTGCCAACCGCGGCCAAGCCTACCGAAGAGGGAGGCAATGGTCCGCTGGTCGGTGGTGGCGGGCCGGTACGCGGCGTCAAGCCTTCCTATTCCGATGGCAGACTGTGGACGCCGCCGTCAGGCGTAGTCGCACCGCCGAAAACAGTCGCCCAGACCATCGACAGTCTGATTGCCGATGCGATCGCGCCCTACAACGATTCAGTGGCGGTGGCGGCGCAGCGTCGGGATCCGACTGACTGGACGATCGAGAAAGGCGGCTACAAGTGGGGAATCGATCGCAAAGCAATCAGGCTCGGACCGGTTTCGATTCCGACGGCGTTGCTGGCGATGCTGCCGCTCAATCTGCAGGGCAATCCGACGACCATGGAGCGTGACCGCGCCTTCGCGACGATGAATCGCGATATCTCCTGGCATGCGCAGCAAGCGATCAACGAAGCCGACTTCATGAAGGCGGTCCGCAGCATCCGCGAGCGGAAGGAGCGCGAGCGCGCGGCGGCCCAGCAGGCTGCTTCCTCGGCCAAAGACACCCCTGGGGATCAAAACCCACACAACTAGAGCGGGAAACGGAAAGCGCGCTTGCCGCTACCCGTTATCCGTACCCGTTAACCGTTACCCGCTTCCCGTTACGTAAACTGCGCGAACCCGACGGTATTCCCGCCCGGCTCGCGAACGTAGATCTCCGTGCTGCCGTAGAACGTGTCGTGGCGGGGCTTCACCACCGGCGCGCCGGCCAGTGATTTCTCCACGCTGTCGAGATCGGCGACGGTAATGAACAGCGCCACCGAGTGACCGGTGATGTCGTGCGCGGCGCTCGGATCCTCGCTCAGCACACTCGCTCGTGTCTGGTACATGATCTCGATTCCGTCTTTCTGGACGCTGGCGAAAATCAACTTGCCGTCGGTGTCGGGAACTTGATTGTTGACCTCGAAACCGAGCCGGTCAGTCCAGAACTTGATGCACGGCTCGACAGCGTCGACGATCAGTACTGGAGTGAGTTGCTTTAAAGTCAGGGACGGCGCGTTCGGATCCTTCGCTTCAGCCATTGTCACCTCGATGTGGCGATCACCATAACAAAAAAACGGCCGGCCTGCGAGGCCGACCGTCTTGCTTTCAAACTTCAGTCCACTAGGAAGGGATCGAGTTGCCGCCCTGGTTCGCGTCGAAACTGGGCCGGAACACTCCGCAGATGACGCCAAGAATTCCGAAGTCGGCGCTCGGCTGAACCGGAATATCTCGATCAGCTGGATTCGCTGCTTCGAGTACGACGGCGCCATTCCGTTTCGAGTACGTCTTGACGGTAGCTTCCTCGCCGAGCCGCGCGGCGACGATGTCGTTGTCGTGCGGTTCCTGGCGGGGATTCACCATCACGTAATCGCCATCGTTGATGCAGCGGCCGACCATGCTATCGCCTTTCACTTTGAGGAAAAAGACATCGTCCGATGGAACGAAGCGGCGGTCGATGGTGATGAATCCGCTGCGGTGCTCCGGAATAAGCGCCGGCTCGCCAGCGTGAATCTTTCCGTAGTAGGGAACGGGTTGCGTACGAAGAGCGGCGCCGAAACCGAGCAGATTCACTCCGCGCGATCTCGCCGGATCCCTTTCGATGTAACCCTTTTTTGCGAGTGACTGAAGCAGGTCCGAGACAGTCTTCGTCGACTTGATCTTGAACTGCTTGCCGATGTCTCGAATGCTCGGCTGGTACGTGTTCTCGGCGGTGAAGTCGAGGAGGTAGTGGTATACCGAGCTCTCGAGCTTCGTTAATTGCTCGGCCATCTGTGTTTCCCTGAAAAAGGCGACTCTTCGCCCGTCGTTAGGTAGCTGTCAGGTACTAATCTGTGTACGGAAGCGTACCTGGTCAACAGTTTCATTTACCGCGGCAATTTGTTACACGCCGAGCGTTTTTATCGCCTTTTCGATGCGCTTCAGCGAGAGTTCCCGGCCCATCTGTACCAGCATTTCGAAGATTCCCGGACTCACCGTAAGACCAGTTAAAGCCACCCTGAGCGGCTGAAAGACCTTTCCGGCGGCGATTCCTCGCTCCTCGGCGAGGGCACGCAGCGACGCTTCGAGGGATTCCGGCGCCCAATCAGAGACCGTGGCCAGCGCGTCCCTTGTCGCCCGCAGCAGAGCCGCGGCCTCGGCCGGATCCTTCCAGTTTTTCGCAACCGCTTCCGGGTCGTACTCGATGTCTTCCAGAAAGTACGGACCCGCCTGGCGCACAATGTCGTCGATGGTGCGCGATCGCACTCGAAGCAGGTCGAGCAATCTCAGATACCAATCGCGTCGCTCGACGAGGTCTTCTTCCGTCGCCAGCCGCGCAGTTACGATCGCCGGAGTAACGCGCGGCTCGAGCTCCTCGAGTGGAATCATCGACAGATGCTGTCCGTTCATCCATTCCAGTTTTTTCGGATCGAAGATCGCCGCTTTCTTTTGTAGGCCTTCGACGCTGAACAGCTCGATCATCTCCGGCACGGTCATCACCTCGCGATCGCCGCCGGGCGACCAGCCGAGTAGCGCCAGAAAGTTCAGCATTGCGCCGGGAAGGAGACCGTAGTGCTGATAATCGCCCACGGCGGTAGCGCCGTGACGCTTGCTCAATTTCTTTCCGTCGAGTCCGTGGATCATCGGCAAGTGTGCAAACGTCGGCAGCGGAGCACCCAGTGCCCGATACAGCTGAATCTGCTTCGGCGTGTTCGAGATGTGATCGTCACCCCGCATGACGATGGTGATTCCCATTGCGATGTCGTCGGAAACAACGGCCATGTTGTAGATCGGAGTCCCGTCCGAGCGAAGGACCACGAAGTCGTCGATGTCCTTATTCGGAAATTCGATCCGGTCGTGAACGAGGTCGTCCCACGCCGTAGCGCCCTCCGGCACTCTGAACCGGACGACGAACGGCATTCCCTCAGCGACCCGGCGCGCGACTTCCTCGGCTGGAAGACGGTCGCAGCGTCGATCGTACTTGAACGCCTCCTTGCGCGCCTCTGCCGCGCGACGGCGCTCGTCGAGCTCGGCGGGCGTGCAGAAACAGCGATAAGCGGTGCCGTTCTCGAGCAGACGACGTGCATCCGCCTGGTGCCGGGCCAGATTCGCGCCCTGGTAGACGACGCCATCATCCCAATGAAGGCCGAGCCACTCCATGCCCTCGAAAATGGCGCGAGTGCTCTCGTCGGTGCTGCGAGCCTTGTCGGTGTCCTCGATGCGGAGCAGAAATTCTCCACCGAATTTTTTGGCGTAGAGCCAGTTGAAGAGCGCCGTGCGCGCGCCGCCGACGTGGAGGTATCCGGTCGGAGACGGTGCAAAACGCAGTCTGGGTTTTGTGGCGTCGGTCATCAGCGAAGCAATAATGAAAAGCGGGTCCACACAGGATGCGCGGACCCGCCGAGCGGAGAGAGAGGGATTCGAACCCTCGATACGCGTTTCCACGTATGCCGGTTTAGCAAACCGGTGCCTTCAGCCTCTCGGCCATCTCTCCGGGAGAGTTTCGGAAGTTATTGGCGGCGAGATTGTTCGACAACCCATCATCTGGCGATTTCCTTTACGCGCGTGCATCCATTTGAGTAATGGACTCGCTGGAGGTTGGTATGTCGTCTGGATTCACTCGCGCAACTACCACGCTGCTTGGCGCGCTGGGTTTGGTTGCCGCGGCGGCGTCGCCGCTTGTCGTCGTCGAGTATCAGATACCGCGCGCGAGGGCCTTTCCGCATGACCCCGCCGTCGGAAGAGACGGCATTGTCTGGTACACGGATCAGCAGAACAGTTTCATTGGCCGGCTGGATCCGGCCACAGGAAAAATCACCGACTATCCAACTCCGACTTCAGCGTCCGGCCCGCACGGCATCGTCGTCGCGCCCGACGGCGCAGTCTGGTATACCGCGCAACGCATTGCGAAACTCGGGCGGCTCGATCCAAGGACCGGTCAGATCGAAGAGTTCTCGCTTCCCGCCGCCGCGCGCGATCCACACACGCCACTCATTCGCAAAGGCATGGTGTGGTTCACCGTTCAGCAGAGCAACGTCTATGGCCGGCTCGATCCGCGCACACGCGAGGCGAAGGTGTGGACAGTGCCGACGAGCGGGTCGCTTCCGTACGGAATGGTAAACGCTCCCGACGGCTCCATCTGGGTGGCGTTGTTCGGCACCAACAAGCTCGGACACATTGATGGCGAGACAGGCGCGCTGCGCGAGATCACTCTGCCGGAAAGCGGCGCCCGTCCGCGGCGACTCGCCGTCGATGAGACGGGAAAGGTGTGGTACACCGATTACGCGCGCGGATATCTGGGCTCGTACAATCCGAAGACGGGCGCATTCAAGGAGTATCTCTCTCCAGGCGGCGCCCGGTCGTCGCCGTACGGCATCGCCATCGCTCCCGATGGCCGGGTTTTCTACGACGAGGCGAGTTCAGGCGACATCGTCGCGTTCGATCGAAAGACTGAAAAGGCCGAAGCCACGAAAATTCCCACACCTGGAGCGATCGTTCGAAACATGTCGGTCGACAGTACGCGCAACAGAGTGTGGCTGGCCTTGAGCGGTACCGGCCGTATCGGCAAAATCGATCTCAGATAGTTTCCGCAACATCGCGCTTACTCCGAGGCAATTAATGAATCATTCAGGCCGTACCGTCGTTTTTCTGGTCTCCGTCCTGGTCGCCGTTCTGGCGATGCAGTTGCGGGCCCAATCTGCACCGGTCCAGGCGAGCACGTTTGGTCTGCCGCCGTCGGCCACCCGGCCGGGTCGCAGCCCAAGTCAACCGATTGACGAGGAGTACACGCGAAAAATTCGCGAGTACACGACGGAGCCATTTTTCCTTTCTCCGCTGGTGGACTACCTCCCCGCGTCACCGACCGTGCCGACGCCAAAGGCGGTCCTGGGAGACATCGCCGGCGCGCGCAACAATCTGCCTTACTCGAAAGAGGTCTACACCTACATGCGGATGCTCGCCAAGGCGACGCCGCGGGTGAAGGTGTATTCAATCGGCACCACGGAAGAGGGTCGGGAGATGATCGCGGTCGCCGTGGCGTCTGACTCGCTGATGGCCAATCTCGAGGCAAACAAGGCGAATCTGGCGAAGCTGGCCGACCCGCGCTCGATCGGGATGGACGATGCGGAAGCAGCGCGACTCGTCACGCAGACCACTCCGGTCTACTACATCACCGGAACCATCCACTCACCGGAATCGGGCGCTCCGACGGCGCTGATGGAGCTCGCCTACAGGCTGGCGGTCGACGAGAGCCCGTACATCAAGAACATTCGCGACCACCTGATCACGCTCATCACTCCGATCGTCGAGGTAGACGGCCGCGATCGGGAAGTCGATCTGTTCCGCTGGCACATGGCGCACCCCGGAGAGACGGCGCCCCCGCTCCTTTACTGGGGACACTACGTCGCACACGACAACAACCGCGACGCGATGGCGATGACGCTCAAGCTGTCGGAGAACGTCCTCAATACTTACCTCGATTGGAAAGCGCAGGTGCTCCACGACCTCCACGAGTCGGTCCCGTACCTCTACGACAATACGGTGGGTGACGGTCCCTACAACGCCTGGCTGGATCCGCTGCTCACCAACGAGTGGCAGATGATTGGCTGGAACAACGTCCAGGAGATGACGCGACTGGGAATGCCAGGTGTCTTCACGCACGGGAACTTCGACACCTGGTCGCCGGGCTACCTGATGTTCATGGCGGCAACCCACAACGGCATCAGCAGACTTTACGAGACGTTCGGCAACGGCGGGACCGCAGAGACTGTCGAGCGCACGCTTTCACCGAGTGAGACTTCGCGCACGTGGTATCGGCAGAGTCCGCCGCTGCCGAAAGTGAAATGGTCGCTGCGCAACAACAACAATTACGAGCAGACAGGGTTGCTCGTCTCGCTCAGCTACTTCGCCAATAACCGGCAGCAGTTTCTCGAGAACTTCTACGAGAAGAGCAAGCGATCGGTCCTGAAGGCGCGAACCGAAGGCCCGGCCGCCTACATCCTCCCCGCCGACGAGCACCGTCCGGGCGCGCAGGCGGAACTGCTCCGTATTCTCCAGAAACAGCACGTCGAGATTTCACGCGCGACCGCGCCGTTCAGCGCGTTGGTGCCGATCCCGCGCCCTCGTCCTGCCCCACCGCCGTCGGGCGCAGCGCCGAGACCGGCGGACAGCACCAGACGCGCTGACAGCACCAGACGCGCTGACAGCACGCAAGCCGCTGATACGGTAAGGCCGGCGCCGGCTCCAGCGCCGTTCGACACACTTCCGCTGTCGGTGCAACGCACCGAGATGCGGCAGTTCCCAGCGGGGAGCTACATCATCCGGATGGATCAGCCCTACTCGCGGATCGCTGACGCGTTGCTCGATTACCAGTACTGGAGTCCCAGCGATCCACAGCGGACCCCGTACGATGACACGGGCTGGACTTTCCCGGAAAACTTCGCCGTCCGATCCGTACGTGTGACGGATCCCAGGATACTGTCGGTGCCAATGGAAATCGTGTCCGTGGAGATCAACGCGCCGGGCGGGGTCATTGGTAGCGGAAATGTCTTCGCCATCAATCACAACGCCGACAACGCGCTCGCCACTTTGCGTTACCGGCTGAAGGATGCCGATTTCCAGATCGCCGAGCAGCCGTTCGAGAGCGCGGGGCAGAAGTTTGGACGCGGGTCCTTCATCATCCGTCGTGTTTCCGCCGGCGATCTGGACAAGGCGACGAGAGAGCTCGGCCTCCAAGCGTACGTGCTCGCCGCTGCGCCCTCTGTGCCGACGCATCCGGCGCGTGCGCCGCGGGTGGCGATCATGCACACCTGGATCAGCACTCAAACCGAGGGCTGGTGGAGACAGGCCTTCGACTTTCTTCACATCCCGTACTCGTACATCAGCGTCCAGGATGCGGCAAAGGATCCGAATCTGAATGCGAAGTACGACGTGATTCTGTTTCCGCCGGGAGGCGGCAGTCCTCAGTCGATTGTTGCCGGGCTGCCGATGTGGAGAAATCCGATGCCCTGGAAGAAAACGGAGCTGACGCCGAACATGGGGATCGACGAGACCGACGACATTCGACCCGGACTTGGCTGGAACGGAGTCAACAATCTCGTCACCTTCGTCAAGAACGGGGGGGTGCTGGTGACGGTCGAGAACACCGCGGAAATGGCGGTGACCTTCGGATTGGCGAGTGGAGTTTCAGTCAACAATCCGCCGCGTCTGCACGTCGTCGGAAGTCTCCTGCGCACGCGGGTGGTGGACGACGCCAGTCCGCTGGCTTACGGCATTCGTGACAGCCTCGCCGTTTACAGCGACGATGGCTCGAGCTTCAGCATCACCAACGTGCTGGGCACGCGCGGTGGCCGCTTCGCTGATTCTTCTACCACTCGTCCCACCGGACGCGGCACCGCCGACGAGCTCGACGTGCCGCAGGGAAGGCTTCCCCTCGATCCAAGATTCGACGTGGCGCAACGACGCCCCCTCCAACCGTGGCAGGCCGCTCCAGTGACCGACGAGCAAATGCGGAACCCGTTGTCCGTGATTCCCCCGACACTGCGTCCGCGGGTCGTACTTCGCTTTGCCGATCAACGCGAGCTGCTGGCGTCGGGCCTGCTCGATGGCAGTGATGTCGCGCAGCGACCGGTGGTAGTTGATGTCCCGTTGGCGAAGGGGCACGTCGTACTTTTTGCCAACAACCCCATGTACCGCGGCGAGACGATCGGCAGCTATTTCCTCGTCCTGAACGCGCTTCTCAACTTTGACCGCCTTGACGCGGGGAGAAAGCTGGATTCGCGCTAATGCGGGCGCGAAATACGTACGTTTGCTTTGAAAAAAATGTGACTCTTTTGAAGGAATTCGAGGGGTATTTGGCACCCGCCGTGCTTATTAGTTAGCGAGTGGCTCGGACCTTGGCGCGTTTCGCGACGGAGGACTGGCGTGGGTTATAGAACCTTTCTCGATTCAAGCGGCAAGCGTTGGGAAGTCTGGCTGGTGACGCCCGCCGCAGCAGAAAGAAGAAAGGTCGACCGCCGCGCCGCCACCACCGCCGGGCCCGAGACCTTCGAGGGCTACGTCGACCGCCGGAAAACGCCGGAGCGTCGCAAAAGCCCATTCCGCCGCAACGTCTCTGTCGCCAGCGAGTTCAGCAACGGCTGGCTTTGCTTCGAATGCGAAGGAGAGAAGCGCCGTCTCGCGCCAGTTCCTGACGGTTGGCAAGATGCGGGACCAGACAGGTTGGCGACGTGGCTGATGGCCGCGAAGCGCGTTGTCAAATGTGGGCCGTAGCTTAGATTCAGCTTTCGTAGCGCGCTCGATCTTTCTTCAGCTCTGGCGGTAACAATCGCATCGATGCGGCAAATTCTACGCGAACGTGACGCGATGATTTGTCGCTCCTGCCACAATGAGGAGCGTGCTTCCGAAGGTTACCCGTGCGCGAACTGCGGAACTTTCATTTGCATCATCTGCACTTTCCGCGGCGTCGTCTACTGCGCGAAGTGCGAAGAGCAAAGAGCCGATCAGGCCGACCCCCGCAACAAACGGAGCGCGTGAAGGGCTTTCCGCGTTTCCTCTGACCCCCTTCCCAGCCCAATCGAGAATGCAAAAAAAACTCACGCTTTGTTTCGTCGCGCTCATCGGTTGGTTACCACTTTCGACGGGCGCTCAGGAGAAACAGCGGTTCGCGACCATGGACGAGGCGGTGCAAGCGGGAGCGATTCTGGCCGGCCGCCAGGGACCGCGGAACGTCAACTGGATCGAAGGCGGCAAGCGCTTTTCCTACATCGACCGCGCCCCAGGCACCAATACGCCGGTGATACGCGCCTACGATCCGGCGACGGGACGGGATACGCTCCTTTTCAGCAGCGCCGGTCTGACTTTCCCGGGAACGAATCAGCCATTCAGCTACGACTCCTTCGAGTGGGCACAGGATTCGAAACACCTCGTCTTTCAATCCAATTTCCAGCAGCTATATCGCCGTTCCGGAATCTCCGACTTCTACATCTATTCGCTGGCCGACCGGTCGCTGCAGCTCGCCACCAAGGGAGCCAGAACCGGAGAGCTGTCGCCGAACGGTGCGATGCTGGGCTTCGAGAGGGGCGGCGACATGTACGTGACGAATCTCTCCAACCACCAGGAGAAGCGCCTCACTCGAGATTCATCGCAGCATGTCTTCAACGGTCATTTCGATTGGGTTTACGAAGAGGAATTCGGTTTCGCGCAGGCCTGGAAATGGTCGCCTGACAGCCGCTACATCGCGTACTGGCAGCTCAATGATGCCGCCGAGCCCGTAATCCAGATATCTGACTATTCGGGACTGCATCAGGATTGGGACAGGATTCCGATTCCGCAGGTCGGAGATTCCAACGCTACGGTTCGTATCGGAGTGGTGAACGTGGGGACGGGCCAGAGTACCTGGCTCGACACGGGTGAGCGCGGCGAGTTCTACATCCCGCGCATTTATTGGACTAGTAGAGCTGACACTGTTGCGGTGATCACGCTGAATCGGCCGCAGAATGAAATGAAGCTTTTCTTCTTCGATGTCAGAACCGGTGGCCGAAGACAGGTCATGTCGGAAACATCGAAGACCTGGATCGACGTTTACGACTTCTATGCCGGCGTCGACGACATGATGACTTTCCCGTCAGATTCCCACGAATTTTTCTGGCTCTCTGACCGGGACGGGTTCCAGCACCTGTATCGCTACGACTATTCGGGGAAGCTCGTCAACCAGGTAACGCACGGAAATTGGAGTGTCGCACGCGTCGAGGGCAGCGACGCCAAGGCGCAAACGATCTACTTCACATCGACCGAAGCGTCGCCGCTACAGCGTCAGCTGTACTCGATTCGATTCGACGGCACCGGTGAGCGCCGCGTGACGACGGCGGAAGGAAATCACCGCATCAACATGGCGCCGACGGCCACCTTTTTCATCGATCGCTACTCGTCACTCGGCCAGCCTGTACAGGTGGAGATGTGGGCCGCCCCCGGTCAAAAGCTCCGCACCCTGGAAAGCAACTCCTCGGTCACGACGTGGTTGCAGACCCACGCCTACTCGCAGCCGGAGATCTTTTCGTTCACGACCTCGGACGGCGCGCACATCGACGGCAGTATCGTCAAGCCGGTTCCGTTCGATCCCAACAAGCGCTACCCGGTGATCTTCGACATCTATGGCGGCCCGGGATCGCAGCAGGTTTACGACGAGTGGCATCCGAGCGGCTGGACCCAATGGCTGGCGCAGGAAGGCTACATCATCGTCGGTCTCAACAACCGCGGCACCAACAATTACGGCAGTGCGTTCATGAAGGTCGTCTACAAGCAGCTCGGCAAGTACGAGGCGATGGATTTCGCGGAGGCTGCGCGCTACCTCAGCAAACAGAGCTACGTGGATCCGAAGCGCATCGCCATCATTGGGACGAGCTATGGCGGGTATAGCACCGTCTACACGATGGAGATGTATCCGGAGCTATTTCCCGTTGGCGTCGCCAACTCCGCGGTCGGAGACTGGAGATTGTACGACACGATTTACACCGAGCGCTACATGGGTCTGCTCAACGACAACCAAAAGGGTTACGTCGAGAGCGCGCCCATCGCCCAGGCGTCGAAGATGCGCGGCAACTTGCTGCTCATTCACTCGATGATGGACGACAACGTACATCCGCAGAATACGATGCAGCTGTTGACGGCGCTCACCGACGCGGGTCGCGATGCGGCTCTGAGGATCTATCCGCCCGGCCATCACGGGGCTGCCTACAGCGGTCAGAGTTTTCGGCTGATCCGACAGGTGACCGACGCCTATCTGGCGCGCTACCTCAAAGCTGCGAATCCGCCTATGCTCCAGGGGCCGAGGTAGACTTTTATTCGGACAACGCCCGCCGCTCCCAGCCGCTCCGCCCATCGCTCCCAGCAGGTAGTCTTCAGTTAAAAAGCCCGCCGCCCCCAGCCGTTCCGCCCACAGCACCTCGCCGGCAGTCGTAAGTGGCAGTTAAGAAAAACGCCCCGATCAAATCGGGGCGTTTTTTCTATCCTTACCGAGCTGCCTACTTGCCTGCGTCTTTGTCCTTCCGCAGGTCGCGGACGTCATGACGGCGATCCCTTCTGTCCTGACGCAGGTCCTTGCGATCCGCCCTGAGTTCCTTGGCGTCCTGCTTGGCTTCCTGCTTGTTGCCTGCCTTGATGTCCTTTCTCACTTCTCTGCGATCCGCGCGGACTTCCTTGCGGTCCGAGCGAATTTCTTTCGTGTCACCGCGAACTTCTTTGCAATCCGCGGTCGCGGTCGGGTGATTCTTGCACCAGACGATGAGTCGCGCTCTGGTCATGTGCGGAGGCGCTTTCAGCTGGGCCTGCGCCGACTGCGCCGAGGCGTTGGAGGCAATTGCCATGACGAGGGCGGCCGCGAACGCCGCAAGCTTCGCTTTCGACATCTCTCTTCTCCTTCCTGTGACGAGGATTCGTTTACCGGGTGAGCGTGTTAGCGCACCGTTCAGCTTGAGAGACGCGCCAGCCAGCCGGATGTTAACGGATGAGCTGTAAGCGTAACTTGCGGTGTCCCTTCGGTTTGCGAAAAGGTCACACGTACATGTAGGTGCAGCCGTGTTGCTGCGCCTGATTGACGGCTACGACCATTGCCGGGACCAGATAAACCCCGGGCAGAATGTTCGCCTCGAATTCCTTGCGCAGATCGGCGGTCTTGGCTGCGTCGCCGCCACCGAGTATTCCCATCCACACGTTGAAGGCGTTGTTGCAGAGGATGAACACCGCACCCCGTTGCTGGAGCGCCGAGATCGACGCATCGGCCGGAACCGGGATCGGCGTCCCGCTGATCGAGAGCGACGGACCCGATGCCTTGTAGAACACGTTAGCAGTTGCCGGTGAGTTCGAGCTGTCCATCACCTTGCTCGCCGCACCCAGTCCGTACTTCTTCCACATGTCGTCGTTGAAGGCGAGCATCGTCCCCATTCCGTAAATGCTGACGACGGCCGTCACGTCGGGATGCGTCACATGATAGGTATCACGCAACGTGTTCAGATAGTTGCGGACGTGCAGAAGTCCCCAGCCGTTTTCGTGGTTTGGCGCGTCGAAGATCTGGCGGTGCTTGCCGGTGACAGCGGTCAGCCATTTGTCGCTCGGCTGGATGTCGGTTCTAAGTCGACGCTCTCCTGCTATAGCCCGCGGGATCGAGCCCGAGAGTCCGAGAGCCACAGCACCAGCTGCGATCCTGCCGAGGAACTCTCTCCGTTTGGGAAGTGAAGCTTCGCTCATTGTTGTTTCTCCTTGGGGGTGACGGGTGATAGAACGTGATAATCTGCATCCGGAGGCTTCCCTCCGCGCGGCCAGTCGTGAACCTTGCGCGGGAAATCGGGGCGTGGACGCGTGTTGATATAAGTGGCGACGTCGAAGGCCTGCTGCGGGGACAGTTGTTGTGCGCGATCGAACGGCATCAGCGTGTAAATGAAAGGCGCAGCTGTATTGATGCGGGCCATGCCGGCGCCGACGTTGTACGAACGATTGCCCCAGAGCGGTGGCGCGAGAGCGGTGCCTTGCCCGTTGGGGCCATGGCAACGGCTGCAAATCGCAGCAAAAACGGACATGCCTCGACTTGCATCTCCCCTGAGCGGCGTCAGTCGCGGAAACCCTTGTCCTTCCATCTCGGCGCCAACCGGAATTCCCTTGGAAAGGAAAGCGAAGTAGGCGACGATGTCGCGCATGTCCTTACCGTTGGGGCTCAGACGACTCCCGTTCATGCTGCGCTCGAAGCAGTCGTTGATGCGATCCTCGATGAGATCGACTTTGCCGCTGCGCGCCCGGTACTGGGGAAAGCGCGCGTAGCTTCCGACCCACGGCATCGCATCCCGACGCAGGCCACCGTCGATGTGGCAGCTGGCGCAGCGAAGAGCGTTTCCGACATTGTGAGGTAGACTGTCGCGTGTGGCGAGCAGAATTGCCCGGCCACGCAGCGCCGACGCGCGGTAAACGCTATCGGTCAGCTCGCTTTCCGACGGGACGCGGAACGGAACACGGGGCTTTGCCGATTGTTGTTGCTGGCTCGTGGGCAAGCGGACGTACGCCGGTTTTCGCTCAGAGGTAAAGAGCAGGGTGAGCGCGGCGGCGACCACAGGGGCGAAGCGGATCCGAGACGGCAGGACTGCCTCCGCGAAAAAGAAACGGAGCCGCTTTCGGGCTCCATTTCAGCCAACCTCGGATTTATGACTTGCTGTGGATCAGCGCAAGTCAAATCTCTTTGCCGACAGTACGTCCGGCCTGTCAATCCGCCCGCATTGGCGTTTCAGTGGTCCGGACGGAGCTGCTGATCGTTCTCGAACTGGTGGATCCGCGAATCGAAGTAACCACGTCACTTACCGCGTTATCGATGCGACTGTGAAATGCTTCGGTGACCCCTGCAATCAGCGCGGCGACGACGCCGTCGAGCGCGCTTCCGAGCTTGCTTCCGGTTCCCCTGGTTGCGTCCGCGGTTGCTTTCGCGGCTCTGACATCGGTGTGCGAAACGCTCAGAGCGACGCCGGCGCCAAAGGCGATACCGACGGCCACCCAAGGATGCTCTTTCACTCTCTGGGCGACATCGACTTTGTTCTCCAGCTCGGTGATCGCTCCGGAGATGCGCGCCCGTGTCTGGTCGATGTCGGCGCGGACCTCGGTCGTTGTTTCAGTCATCTCTTTTTCTCCGTAACGTTGCCAGCGTTTGCTCGGGCTTCATGTGCTTTGGCGAAAGCAACGCCGCCCCGCGCTTGAACAGATAGAACCCGACCGCGCCCATGATCACCGTCAGCACGAACGCGGCGATCCAGTAATGACCGCGAAAAAGTGCGTCACCCATCAACAGGGCGATTCCGAACACGAGCATCTGCACGGTCAGGAGACCGAGCATGGCCGCGGCGACGGCGAGTCCTGTTCCTTTGCCGACATCTCGCGCGATCTGCGCAAACTCAATCCGGGCGAGGTTCACTTCCTGCCGCGCGAGGTGTGCGCCGTCCTCCGCAACGTCGCGCAGCAGCTTGCCGATTCCACGATTCGACGGCGGTGCGCTCAACATTTGTCGGCTACCGGCGGAAAGCTTTGCCGATCAGATAGCCCGCGCCGAGGGCGATGAGAAGCGATCGAGCCGGATGCTCCTTGACCTGTTTTTCGACACCGGCCTTCACGTTTTCGAATTCGGCTTCGCGCAACCAGTCAGCACTGGACTGCATCCCGCTGGCGAGCGTATCCGTGACTGCTGTGATGGTGTTGTCTTTTGTCAGCGCCACTGAGCCGCTGCCAGCCGTCTCGGTCACCGGGCGATTGTGTCGCAAGGCTTTGGCGCCGGCTTCCAGTCCGTCGGCGATAATGGATGGGATATCGGCTGCCTTGTCCTTGACCGTCGAAGCGACACTCTTCACGCGACCGGTAATTCCACCGGAGCTGACGTCGGAGATGCTGCTCTCTGAGCTACTCATCGTGTCTGAACTGCGACCGGTGGCCGAGTTCTGGAAACTTGTCTGTGCTCCACCCAGGTCCGGGTTGAGTCCTGCGCTCTCGCTGCGTTCCATATATCCAGCCTCCAACAGTTGTTGAGCCGCAATAGCGGGCTATGCAATGGAGAGATGCAGGAGCCGCGCCTAACGCCGAGCGCCTCGCGTCGCCAATTGGCCGATCGTATGCAGGTCGGCGGCACGCCGCCTCAACATCCGCTGGCTTTGCTCGATAGTTACCAGCTCGAAACGGACCTCATCTCCGGGCCGGCGCTGAGCGAGTATCGGGAGATCGGCTTCGCTGACGACGGCGATTTTGGCGTAGCCGCCGATGGTGGGCGCGTCCGCCATCAACGCGATCGGCAGTCCGTCGGCGGGCACCTGAATCGCCCCGGGGCAGCCTGCCTCGGAGGGAAGCGTTCCCATCGCGTTCCTGATCGCCGGACCCTCGAGCTTGTAGCCGGTTCGGTCAGAGGACGTCGAGATTCGGTACACACTCTCGGTGAAGGTGGCCCACGCTGTTTCATCGAACATGTCCCCATGCGTTCCTCGAGTGACATGGACAATGCCGCCATCGTAGCGGGGCATTAGGTCCGCCGCGCAGTGGGATCCTTCCGTTGGCCGCTGCCCCTCTTCAGCGCCGAGCGCGATCGAATCGCCGGTTTTGAGAGTCCTCCCACCGTAACCACCAAAGCGCGCCGGGAGATAAGTCGATCGGCTCCGGAGCAGCACCGGCACGTCGATGCCGCCGCTGCAGGCGAGATAGAGAAATCGACCACTCACGATCGTCTCTACCGAGAGGACTTCGCCGGCGCGCGCATATATCGTCGTGCACGGCGCGACATCCCTTCCAGAGAGCGTCGCATTTACCGTTGCGCCGCTGATCGAAAACGCCGTCTCGCGATCGAAGCGGATTGACCCGCCGCCGAGTGCCCATTCGAGCCCAGCCGCATCGGCCGGGTTTCCAACCAATGCGTTTGCAGCGCAAAGCGCGAACGAATCCATCGCACCGCCCTGGGGGACTCCGGCCGCGCGCGAGTACCTCCGCCCTATGTCCTGCACGGTCAGGTACGGCGGTGCTTTGGTGATGGTGATCATCCGACCTTCTCGAATCGCACCGCGTCGCCCGGCGCCAGCAGGGCGGGTGGATCTCGCGTGGGATCGAACATCGCCGTGCTGGTGGTGCCGATGATGTGCCAGCCGCCGGGGGTGTCGAGCGGGTATACCGCCGTCTGTGGGCCGGCAATCGCCACACTGCCGCCAGCGACGCGTGGTCTTGGTTGTGGACGGCGAGGGATCTGTAACGTTGGGTCGATCTCACTCAGGTAGGCGAAGCCGGGCACGAAGCCAAGAAGATCCACCGTGTATGTTCTGGCGGCATGGCGGGCGATGACTTCGGTCACCGGAAGACGGGTTGCAGCGGCGATTGATTCCAGATCGATCCCATCGTACCGGACGGGAATGACGTGTTCGCGCGATGGAGTCGCCGGCGAGCGCCGCTGGCTCGATTTCTGGCAGGCATCGAGAAGTTGCCCCGACATTTCCTGATACGATGTGTGGAGCGCATCGTAGAAGACCGTCAGCGTGAGGTAAGCGGGAACGATGTCGTCGACGTGGGCGATCCGTTCATCACCGAGCAAGCGGGCGATGGCCTGAATGTGGCGCAAAAGCTCGGGTGACTTTTCGTTGCCGAAACTGATCGTTATCGCCGCGTCGCCGAGCGGGTGTGCGCGCAGCTGGTAAGAGCTCAAGCGGCGAAAGGGGCGATCTTCGCGCCCGCGACTTCGAGTTTTGCACGCAGACTGCGCAGTATCGCTGCTGAATCGGGATTGTCTCCGTGGACGCAAAGAGATTGAGCATAGATGCGGACGACGGATCCGTCGTCGGCGGAGATACTGTGCATGCGCACGAGCGTCAGAGCGCGCTCCACCGCGCTCTCGACATCGTGGATAACCGCGTTGGGCTGACTGCGTGACACCAGCGTTCCGTCCTTTTTGTAGGCGCGGTCGACGAAGGCTTCGCTGACAAATTGCAATCCGGCACCTTCGGCGGCCCTGGACATCTCGCTCGATGGAAGGCCGAGCAGACTCAGGGCTGGATTTACTCTGGTGATCCCCCGGACGATGGCGGTGGCTGCCTTTTCGTCCCAAACGGCGCGGTTGTACAAGGCGCCGTGCGGTTTCACGTAGGCCAGTCGCGCCCCTTCGCCGGAGCAGACTTCCTTGAGAGAGCGGATCTGATACTCGACGTGACGGGCGATTTCGCTGGATGGCAGGCCCAGCTCGCGCCGTCCGAACCCGGGAACGTCGGGATACGATGGGTGCGCACCGATGGAGACGCCCCGCTCTTTGGCCGCGCGCACGGTATCTCGCATCGTCGTGGCATCGCCGGCGTGGAATCCGCAGGCGACATTGGCCGAGGAGACGAGGTCGAGGAGTGCTTCATCCTCAGTCAGGCGAGATCTGCCGAACCCTTCTCCCAGATCGGCGTTCAGATCGATGGTTATCTGCAAGCCGCGCGGGGGCTGCTATTTCTTGTGGGACTTCTTCCCGCCCTCGAGCGGCTTCGCTTCGACAACCGCCCAGTCCTGCTCGTCATCCTCGAATCCTCCGCGCGAGAGCCTTGGCAGAAGTTGTTCGCGGACGACTATCGGGGTCAGCCAATACGTGTATCCGTCGTCAGCTTCGATGGGCGTCCAGGCGAATTTTGTCCGCACCCGCTCATCCCCAATTTTGCCGTCGGGGTCGCGCCGACTCTTCCACTTCACGGTGATCTCCTCATACCCTGTCTTCGAGACCTTTTACGCCGGCCATGTGGGCACAGCTGGCGCAGCAGTAGAACGTTCCGTTGCTCTCCAGGCCGTGGCCGATGATCGTACAGCCGCAGTGCGCGCACTTGGGGGCGAGGGCGTGAATAGCGCATTCGAATGAATCGAAGATGTGCGCTTTTCCCCTGGTGGTGACGGTAAACGATTTGTCGTAATCGTTGCCGCAGACCTCGCACTTTGGCATGGCTCAGCGCCTCCCAAGTTTGTCACGGGTCACGTCTACGGCGAATCTAGTGCCGCTGGAACGCCGAGCTTACCGGAAAACTTTCCTCATTTTGGTGTCCGGATCGCGCGCGAAGCGGAAGGTGAACCAGGCCAGATCCGTTACCAGCTCGTCGTAGGTCTTCGGGTCCATCTTGTCCTTGACGATGCTCATTCGACCTGAAATCTGGTTCTTGAGATGTTCGATCCATTCCTGGGTGAAATCGGCCATAGGCGGGAAGGAAGGTAAGGCGTAGAAAGTGTTTCAGAGCACTCCGAAAAGCCAGCGGATTACCGCTTGACCACCGGCTCCTGAGGGCTCGAGGAGACGCTTGCTTTCTTCACCTCGGGAAGAGCGGGTGCTCCAGCCAGAACTTGTTCCTGAATCAGCCAATCGTCGTTGCGTTGCCGGCGCAGAACCATAGCGTAGGTCACTGTCTCCTGGGTGCCGGGAGCCTGATCGTGAAGAAGCTCATAGACCATCGTTCCACGCACGAAGGCGAGCTCTCCGCTCAAATCGTAGTCGTCGATGGTGAGCACGACGCCACGCATGTGGCGCAGGGTGGTGCCGAACGCCGACTTGATGGCGTCTCGACCTTCGATGGTGCGTTCGGGACCGAGCACGATCACGCTTCTCTCGGCATAAAGCGACGCCACATCCGCCGGATCGGAAGCGTCCCATTTTTCCGCCAGCTGAATCACGATCCGATTGAGGCGATTGCGGACTTCCGTGCGGTAAGCGTTGGCGGCGGCGTTCGGGGCCGGCTGATCCCCACCGCGTCCGATCTGGGCGGCAACGGGCGATGAAATAGCTGGCAGGGCAAGCAAAAGCGCGCCGGCGGAGAACAACACCCGCAGCCGGGAGGGGAGTTTTGGCATTTGTACGGAAAGTAAGGCGATGTATACCGCCTCGCGAGCGTCTTTTGGCTTGTTTTCTGCCTTTTGTTGACCGACGCGGCGCTCATTGGGAGGCCGACAGATGACAACTCTTCCGGGGGCCCGGATGCGTAAAGTCTCACTTACAATTGCCGCGGCTGGATTGCTCGCCGGCTGCGGTGTCTCGACCCAGCAAGAAGTGCAAATGGGGCAGGAGGAGGCGCAGCAGGTCAGCGCGCAGCTGCCCATGGTTCAGGATGCAATCATCCAGAACTACATCAACAACCTCGGCCAGCGGATCGCCAGAACCACTTCGCGCTCTGATCTCAACTGGCAGTTCCAGGTGGTGAACTCCAACGTCGTCAACGCCTTCGCGCTACCCGGCGGTTTCGTTTACATCAATCGCGGCGTTCTCGAGCGCGCGAGCAACATGTCCGAAGTCGCCGGCGTTCTTGGCCACGAGATCGAGCACGTGGTACGTCGGCATTCCGTCAAGCAAATGGAGCAGGCGCAGGGCGCCAACGTCGGCGTCGGCATTCTCTGCGCGCTGACGGGAGTATGTCAGAGCGGCATCGCCCAGGCGGCGATCAACGTTGGTGGTACCGCCGTCTTCGCCAAGTTCAGTCGCACCGACGAAGTGCAAGCTGACGAAGGTGGATTCAACAACGTAATGCGGGCTGGGATTAGCCCGCGCGGGATGTACACGTTATTCCAGAAACTTCTCGCAGAAGAACAGCAATCGGGTGGTGGCGGCAATGTCTCTGCCTGGTTCTCGGATCACCCGGGTACCACCGACCGCATCGCCGACATCCAGCGGATGCTCAACCAGGTTCCGGCATCGACGCTCAACGGCCTGCAGGTGAACGATTCGGGGTTTGCTACGATGAAGGCGCGGCTGAATCAGTTGGGGCCGGCGCCGAGGGTTCAAGGGCAGTAGTTCCCCTCCTTAACCCAACGCCACTCGACCGCGCAACGATCGGGTGGCGTTTTGTTTTATGCTGCGAACTGCGAAGTGAGAACTACTGCACGCTAGTGCGAAGTGCGGACTAGTCCGAATTGCGGACGAGAGTGGGTATTTTGGCGCTACAGATCGCGAGCGGAGGGTGAGGGATTCGAACCCCCAAGCCCTTGCGGGCGCCAGTTTTCAAGACTGGTGCAATAGCCGTTCTGCCAACCCTCCTCGTGATGCTCAGGTGTAAATACCCACTCTCGCTCGCACTTCGCACCCGTGATGCTGAGGTGCAAATACCCACTCTCGTTCGCAGCTCGCATACTCAAGATAAGAGTCACAGATTGGCCGGGCAACGAATTCCGTTGTTGGCGCCGGTGCATTATCGCGATGTCGACGCGAGGACATCCTCCAGCTGCGTTGCTTTGGCGATGCGATCGACCTGCGCGCGAATGCGCGCTGCTTCGTCACGCTTTCCGAACTGAGCGAGCGCGGCCTCGAGCACGAGTCCCGTCCGGAGATAGAGAAATGGAATTCCGGCCGATGGGCGATCGACCCAGAGATCACGCTGTGCCAGGGACCGCGGCGCTTTGAACGCACTCTCCCAGAGCGACCGCGTGCTTTCTACGTCGAACAAGCCCTCACCCTGCACCGCGACGATCCTCGCTCCCGTTTTGGGCGGCGAAGGAAGGAGTTTCCGCGCCAATCCCGTCGTGACGGTGTACGGCGAAAATCCCAACTCCTCGGCGTAGCTCCCAGTCGTACGACTGAAGAAGAAAGGCCGGTCCGGAAATCCATCGCGAATCATGTACAGAACCAGGATGTCGGCGCGTTCCAGTCCCGCGAAATCGCGAAACTGCCGCGGCGGAATATTCACGATCAGATCCGTGCCTTCCTTGCGGAAGGTTTGGGAAGAAGACAGCGCTATCCCCGGCGGGACGGCGTCGGCTTCCCGCAGCGTCAGCCGCAGTGGCGGGCCATTGGGCTTCTTCCAGACCTTGCCGCGATAGACGGCAGGGCCACGCAACGAGTCGTAGTCGTAGATCGGACGACGCAGCAGTTGGCGCGTGTACCAGTCGGTATTGAGCAGAGACAGGCAGGCAACCACAACATCTTTACGGATTCCTTCGACCTCCTGCGCGTACCAGAGCGGAAAGGTGTCGTTATCGCCCGACGTCACGAGAACGCCGTAAGGCTCGACCGAGTTCAGCAGATCGGCAGCGAAGTCGGCGGTGTCCGTCTGTCCGGCACGAGAGGCGGACTTCCAGTTTCCGAATAACGGAACGAGCGTGATGACAAGAACCGGCGCCGCGATCAGCCAACTGCGGCGACTCGGGAGGACAGAAGAATCACTGGCAATTCGACTTCGCTCGGGGTCTACAATCGCGGCTATTGTCTCCCAGACGAAGACGAGTCCGAGCGCCGCCCAGACGCTCCACGCCGAGAAGCTCCACAGATAGAAATAGTCGCGATCGCGGACCTCGCGTGGCACCGTGTCGCCCAGCTCGGGAGCCTGCGACGATCCATACTTGAAGTTCATGTAGTAGATCAGCGCGAGCGTCACCATGAACATCAGCGGTCCGAAGTACGCGAACGATTTCCGATCGCGCTTCCAGTGTACGTAGCCGCCGAGTCCGCCGAGGAAAAGCAAGAGGGTCGCCAGCATCTGCTGAAGGCCCGGATGGTTGTCGAACGGGTCTCTCAACCACTGCCAGCGGAAGTAAAGCCACCACATCTCCAGCTGCGCGATAAACGGCGCCTGGCGGTCCGTCAAACCCGGCTTCTGATACTGGCTGCGATTCAGGTTGTACATGAAGCGGTCGAACGTCGTCTTGCTCAACGTGCAACCGACGCCGATGCGAGTAGCGCAGCCCGTTGGCTCGCCTTCATTGATGGCGGGGAAGTGCGCGGCGCGGAGCGGTTGGGTAAGAAACGGTGTCATTCCCAGAGCGAGCGCGCCCGCTATCGCCAGCAGCAATCGCCAGCGAATCATGGTATCGGGACGGCGCAGCGGAACGGCGATAGCGACGGCGGGCAGCGCCAGAAATCCGGCCATGTGATTGGCGTAGCCGAGGCCACTCACGTACGCGATCATCACCAACAGCCGGTCAGCCTTGAATCCGTAAGGCTCGTCGCACCAGCGCACGGTCAGCCACGACACCAGCGCCAGACCAAAAAGGGAAACGGTGTAGACTTTTTCGTTGACGACCGATTGCGCCCAGACGGTGAACGCCGTAGCGCCAATCAGCGCCGCCAGCGATCCACCGACCATTCTTTGCCAGCGCTCGTGAAGCCAGCCAACCAGAACCCGCTCGGTGATGAGAAACCACATGCCGGCTGCAGCAGCGCTGCAAAGAGCGGCGAGGATGTTGATGCGCATCGCGACGTTGGGCCCGATGGGAAGAATCGCGAAAACGCGTCCCAGCAGAACGAAGAAAGGGTTTCCCGGCGGATGCGGCAGGCCAAGCGTGTACGCCGCGGCGATGTACTCGCTCGTGTCCCACATCGCCGTGGAGGGAGCGAGCGTCAGCAGATACAGGAGGAAGACCAGCGCCGAGGCGATGGCAGCGGCGCGGTAGGAGGGCCGGTAGTCGAGATCCGCGCCAAGGCGGGGGATCGCCGTCATTTAGTGGCGGAACTGACGCTTGCCTGTAAACACCATCGCGATGTTGTACTCGTCGGCGGCCTCGATCACTTCCTTGTCACGCACTGAGCCGCCCGGCTGGACGATAGCTGACACCCCTGCTTCCGCCGCCTGCTCGACGCCATCGCGGAATGGGAAGAAGGCATCAGATCCCATCACCGCGCCCTTCGTGTCGTGGCCGGCGAGCCCGGCTTTGTGCACGGAGAGGAACGCTGCGTCGACGCGTGACATTTGTCCGGCGCCAATTCCGATGGTTGCACCCTCACGCACCAGAACGATCGCGTTCGATTTGACACTGCCAACCGCTCGCCAGGCGAAGCGGAGGTCCCACCACTCGGGCTCGGTCGGTTGCCGGGCGGTGACGACTTTCCACTCGCCCTCGTCGGCAGCGAGGGGAGCGCGTTCCTGCACCAGCAAGCCGCCGCGAACCCGCTTGTAATCGAGCGCGTGGTTGCGCCATTGAGCGCGTCCTTCCAGCACCCGCAGATTCTTCTTCCGCCCGAGGATCTCCAGCGCTCCGTTCGTGAATCGAGGGGCGACGATGCATTCGACAAACAGACTGGACACCGCCTCGGCGATGGCTTCGTCGACGTCCACGGTAAAGGAGATCACGGATCCGAACGCCGAGACGGGGTCACACGCCAGCGCCTTTCTGTACGCATCGAGTCCGCTGCTACCGGTGGCGATGCCGCACGGGGTGGTGTGTTTGACGATCGCACAACACACCTCGCCATCGAACGGATCGGTGGCGATGAGGGCGCCCTCGAGATCCAGGAGGTTGTTGAAGGAAAGCTCCTTGCCGCCTTTCTGCTCGAGAGAGGCGATACCATCGTGCTGCCGCTCCATGTACACCGCGGCTCGCTGACCAGGATTCTCGCCGTAGCGGAGGGTCGAACCTTTCTCGAGGGGAAGAACCATGCGCTCGGGGAAGATTTCTGCCCGCTCGCACCCGAACCAGTAGGCGATGGCGGCGTCGTACGCCGCGGTCCGCGCGAAGACCTTTTCCGCCAGCAGCCGGCGTAGATCGAGATCGTCATCGCTGGCCTCGAGCGCAGCGAGAACGCGCCCGTAATCGGCTGGATCGACGATGACCGTCACCGACTCGAAGTTTTTGGCAGCCGAGCGAAGCATCGATGGGCCCCCGATGTCGATCTGCTCTATGATCTCGTGCGGCTTGACGCCCTCGCGCGCTGACGTTTGCTCGAAGGGATAGAGGTTCACCGCGACCAGATCGATGGTGGCAATTCGCTGGGCCGCCAGGGCCTTCATGTGCTCGGGAGAGTCTCGCAGTGCGAGAAGACCGCCGTGAATCGCCGGATGAAGCGTCTTCACGCGGCCTTCCAGCATCTCGGAGAAACCGGTGACGTCGCTGACGTCGCGAACCTTGATGCCGGCCGATCGGAGCGCGGTGGCGGTTCCACCAGTTGAGATCAGGTCCCAACCGAGGTTCACCAATCCCTTGGCGAAATCGACGAGACCGGTTTTGTCGGAGACCGAGAGCAGAGCAGTTGGCATATCAGACAGAAATCTTCGATTCGGTGTTTTGGAGGATGGAGACCATCTCGATGACGCGTGGATACACGACGTGCTCGACGGCCAGCACGCGCGCGGCCAGCGACTCGGGCGTGTCAGTCGGTTCGACGGGGACCCGCCACTGTGCGACGATCGGGCCACGATCGTACTCGTCATCGACCAGATGGACAGTCACGCCGCTTTCCCGCGCGCCTGAGGCGATGACGGCTTCGTGAACCCGCGCACCATACATGCCTTCACCACCAAAGGCCGGCAGCAGCGCGGGATGGATGTTGATCATTCGACCGGCGTAGTCGCGGATCACGAGCGGCGGAATCCGTTTGAGGTAGCCCGCTAGAACGACCAGGTCGACGCGAAACTTGCGCAGCAGGTCGAGGAGGTGGGTACCATCGTCAGATGCGTCGAAGCTTGCGATGTCTATCGACGCCGTCGCCGCGCGGATCAGCGCAGGTGAGTCGGCCCGGTTCGAGGCGACGAGCACGACCTTCGCCACGCGTTCCCGCGCCAGGTTGTCGAAATGCTCGATGATTGCCTGGAGATTGGAGCCGCGGCCGGAGGCGAGCACGGCGAGTCGAGTCGGCATGCCCGATTTTACGCCGACTTGTTGCCGTCAGTAAGGTCGAAAAGAAGCCGGATCGCTTCCGAAATCGAGGGCGCGGTCTCGAATCCGTCTTCTTTCACACGCCGACGGTCTTCATCCGTCGTCACCGGCGACGAGATCATGATTCCGCGACCACCCAGCTTTTTCGCGGCCGCTATGTCGCGCCAGCGGTCACCGATATAAGCGACATTCGCCGGATCGAGTTTGAAGTCTCTGATCGCATCCTCGAACATCCTGGTGCCCGGTTTCCGGCAGCTGTCAGGACCGGTGGCGTCAGGGTGTTGCGGGCAGTAGTAGCTGGCATCGATGTGCGCGCCTTCAGCCTCGAGGAGCGATTCAAAATATCGGCGCACGGCCTCATAATCGTCGACGGTGAAAATTCCGCGTGCGATGCCGGACTGGTTGGTTACGACTATCGCCGGCACGCGAGCATCATTGATGCGCTTGACTGCGGCAGCGGCGCCCGGCAGCAAGCGCACTTGCTGCGGCGATTTGATATAGTGCGCGTCTTCCATGAGTGTGCCGTCGCGATCCAGGAAGACCGCGTCGGGAATTCTTCTCACGCTCGCGCCTTTGCTATCGCCGCCGTGAGCACACCGTCCTCGCCGGGCATTACGCTCCGTAAGTCGAGCAGGAGCTTTCCTTCGGAGATGCGCCCGATGACGGCGGGATCACCTAGTCGAAGCGCTTCCTCGAGGTGAGCTGCGTCGGCCCCGATCGACAATGCGCGAGAAGGAATCTTTGCCGTCGGAAAAGCGCCGCCACCAACACTCGCATCGCTGGGCACTACTTCGGCGGCGATTCCACGCGCGCGGAGAGCGTCAGCCATCGAATGCGCGCGTCTCTCGATCGTCTCCACCTTCTCGGTGAGCATCGACAGCACCGGAATCTGTTTCAGCGCCTGCTTCTGATCGAGGTACAGCCGTAGCGTCGCCTCGAGTGCGGCGAGGGTGAGCTTGTCCACGCGCATGGCGCGGGCGAGCGGGTTCTTGCGCAGCTTCGCTACGAAAGCCGACTTGCCGAGGACGATCCCCGCCTGCGGACCGCCAAGAAGCTTGTCGCCGCTCATGAGGACGAGCGTGGCGCCGGAAGCGACTGCCGACGGCGCGGTCGGCTCCCCGGCGATACCATACTGGTCGAGGGGAAGCATCAAACCGCTGCCAAGATCGTGAATCACCGGCAGACCATGCTCGGCGGCGATGAAGACCAGTCGGTCAACGCTGACGTCGGCAGTGAAGCCTTCGATAGCGAAATTGCTGCGGTGGACCTTGACGATGGCACCTGTTTTCGGCGTGATCGCCCGGCGATAATCGTCGTCGTGCGTCCTGTTAGTCGTGCCGACCTCGACGAGCTTGGCGCCGCTGCGCGCCATGATGTCCGGAATGCGAAAGCTGCCGCCGATCTCCACCAGCTCACCTCTCGAGACGAGCACTTCCTTCCTCTGCGCCAACGCGTTCAGCGTCAGCACCATCGCCGCAGCACAGTTGTTCACTACCAGCGCGTCTTCAGCGCCGGTCAACTGGGTCAGAAGCCCGACGCAATGCGAGTAGCGTGATCCGCGCTGCCCGCTGGCAATGTCGTACTCGAGATTGCTGAACCCTTCGGCAACCTGTTCGATGGCACGGATCGCTGCGCCAGGAAGGGGCGCGCGTCCAAGGTTGGTGTGGAGAATTACACCGGTGGCGTTGATCACTCGCCGGAGCGAAGGCCGACTGGCGTTCCGAATGGACGACGCAATTGTATCGACCCACTCCTGCTCCGTCTTGCGGCCGCCACCCGCATTGCGCGCCGCCTCAACGCTCTCTCGCAAAGCGTCGAGCACGACACTCCGCGGATACTCCTCGAGGAGGTGCTTCACACCAGCGGTTTCGAGCAGCGAGCTCACGCTCGGCAAATCACGTCGCGGATCCATCATCCTGGTGGCGGAGCGGCGGGTGGCGGAGCCGCGGGAGTTGCTGGTTGCTTTGCCGGCGGCGGTGGCGGGGGCGGAGCGGGAACGGTGTAGACGTGCTCGCTGTCGCCCGCCTTGCCCAGCAGACCGCGAATGCCGATGGCCCGCACCCGGTAAGCCGTCTTGGGAATGAGCGGACGCTGCATCTTGAGCACTACATCGCTGGTCGGAACGGGCCGCGGCATCACCGGCTTGACGACAGTCACGGTATCAGCGGGCCGTCTGCCGGGTGGCCGCGCAGTCGGCGGGATTGGTACGGCGGGAGTAGGCGTGGGCGGGGGGGCGGGGGCGGGGGCGGGATTCACTTTAGCGGTCGTATCTTTCGGCGGCGGGCCGGCGCTGACAATCGCGAGCGGCGCCGAGTCGGGTCCAATCACGGCGAAGTTGGCAGTACCCAGAGTCTGACCTGGATCGATCGGCTTGTCAAAGGAGACGACTAGCGTAAGCGAGTCCGTTGCGCGGATGTCGCGGATCCGGGGCGGCACCGTGTCGTGGGTGAAAACCACCAGCGTGGTGCGGGCACTGTCTGTCAGACTGATCGACACACTGTCCCAGGGCTCGCTCGGGTCGATCGCCAGGTTCCTGTTGCGGTCGACATATGAGCGAACCGTATACCTGCCCGCCGGCATGTGTTCCATCAGAAAGGCACCACTGGAGTCTGCCACCGCGACATACGGATGAACGCTGTCGGGCGGCACAAAGGACTCGATCAGCGCGCCGGCAGCGGGCGAGCCGGAAACCCAGTCGAAGACATTTCCAGCGATCCGGGTGTGAGGAATCGTCGTCCCGGTCGAAAAGAAAGTCGCGACGCCCGTGTTCCTGACGTTGCCGCGAATGTCGGCGAGCCCCTTCTGCATGATGACGGTGTATGCCGTGTTAGGACGCCAGCCGTTCGAGGGCTTCACGCCGATGGCTTCGCGATGCCAGGAAGCATTTGGAACGCCGTTGCGCGGGGAGATCAAAAAGAGATCAGCCAGTGTGGTGACAGCCGGTGGACGTTCGGCTACTACTTCGTCGAACTGAAAAAGAACTTCCTTCGGCCGCACGCCAACCGTGCCGGAGTCGGGAGTGATCTTGAGAAGCTGCGGAGCGGCGACATCGGGCGGCCCCCCGGGAGGCAAACCCGGCGACGCACACGCCAGTCCGAGCAGGGCGACGGCGATCAGCCGCCGCAAAGTGCTTTCACCTTTTCAGAGAGCTGGGCGCGACGCTTCGTCCAATCCTGCTGCTTCTGGCGCTCGGCGTCGACGACGTGCTCAGGCGCGCGGCTGGTGAAGCCGGGGTTCTGCAGCCGCTCGTTCAGCGCAGTAAGCTGCTTCTCGAGTTGCGCGAGCTCGGTGCGGAGCTTTCCGCACTCCTTGGTCAGATCGACGAGCCCACCCAATGGAACGGTGAGCTCGCTCCCGTCAGCAAGAACGGCGTGGGCTGCACCGGCTAAGGCGGTGTGTTCACCGACTCTCACCGCAGAGCGTGAAAGTCGGCCGATCAGCGACGCGTGATCGTTGAACAGCGCCGAATGGGCGCGCGACTGGATCGTGACGTCCATCGTTTTGCCAGGCGGGATCGCGTAGTCGGAGCGGATTTGTCGGACGGCGGTCACCGCCTCACAGACGAGATCGAACCGAGCAATCGAGTCGCGCTCGCCTTGCGAATCCGGCTGCGGGATCGGCCATGACGCGATTGCCAGAAACTCGCAGCGATCCGCATCCACGGGGAAGGGAAGCCGCTGCCATAATGTCTCGGTGATGAACGGCATGATCGGGTGGAGGAGTCGCAGCGCGTAGTCAAACGCGTGCGTCAGAACTGCCCGCGCGACTTCACTGTCGTCATTGGCTCCCGCGATCCGGCCCTTCGTGCTCTCGAGGTACCAATCTGCAAGATCGTTCCAGACGAAACCTCGGGCAGCCTCGGCGTACTCGCTTAGTCGCAATCCTGCATAACGCTCCTCGGGTCGCCACGATCTTTTTTCCGGACGCGCGGGTCCAAGCGCTGTATCACACTTCCGGTTCGCAACGTTGAGTCGGCCGAGTATCCAGCGATCGGCGAGAGTGAGCTCGGTGTCACTTAGCTCGTCGACGCTCCGCACCGGCGTCGTTCCAACGTTGGACAGCAGGAATCTCCCGATATTCCAGAGTTTGGTGGCGAAATTCCGTCCCGGTGCGAAGGAGCGCTCGAGGTCGTTGGGGTCGAGCATCAGATCCGCGCCCATCCCCATCCCTGCGACGACGGTGTAGCGCAGCGCATCGGCACCGTAGCTGTTCACCACATCGAGCGGATCGATGCCGTTGCCGAGAGACTTCGACATCTTGACGTGGTGCATATCGCGCACTGTTCCGTGGAGGTACACGGTGTGGAATGGATGCGCATCCATGAACGCGTAGCCGGCCATGATCATGCGCGCGACCCAGAAGAAGAGAATCTCGGGAGCTGTGATCAGATCATCGGTCGGGTAGAACGCGGCGAGTGCCGCCGAGTTCTTGTCGGGCCAGCCGAGGGTGGAGATCGGGAACAACCACGAGGAGAACCAGGTGTCGAGCACGTCTTCGTCCTGCCGGACTTCGCCGCCACACTTCTCGCAGGCGGAGACGTCGGTGCGACTGACGATCTGACACTGACACTTGTCGCAGTACCAGACCGGGATGCGATGCCCCCACCACAGCTGGCGTGAGATGTTCCAGTCGCGGATGTTCTCCAGCCAGTTGATGTAGACCGCTTCCCAGCGCTCGGGGAGAATGCGGATCGTTCCGTCGCGGACAGCCTTGAGCGCGGGCCTGGCGAGCGGCTCCATCTTGACGAACCATTGATCGGAGAGTCGCGGCTCGACGACGGTGTCGCAGCGGTAGCAGTGACGAACGGCGTGTTGGTGCGACTCCATCTTGATCAACTGCTTCGACTTCTCGAGGGTGCGAATGATTCGTTCTCGCGCTTCAAATCTGTCGGCGCCGATCAGCTCCGCGGGCACGCGCGAGTTGGCGTCGACGCCATTCGCCATCGTTCCGTCGGGCGCCATGATGACGGGCATGGGCAGCTTGTGGCGCATGGCCACCTCGAAATCATTGGCGTCGTGTGCCGGTGTGATCTTTACCACGCCCGTACCGAAGGAGGGATCGACGTACTCGTCGGAGATGATCGGAATCTCGACGTTGGCGATTGGCAGCAACACTGTTTTGCCGATCAACCTCTTGTAGCGATCGTCGTCGGGATGGACCGCGACGGCAACGTCGCCGAGCATCGTCTCGGGACGGGTTGTGGCAACGGTCACGCTGGCATTGCCTTTACCGCCGACGATTGGATAGGCGATGTGATAAAGTGTCCCAACCTCTTCGTCGTGCTCGGCCTCTTCGTCGCTGAGCGATGTCATGCAGCGCGGGCACCAATGAATGACGCGATGACCGCGATAAATCAGGCCGCGCTCGTAGAGCTGGACGAAAGCTTCGCGCACACCGATCGAGAGCTCAGGCGAGAACGTGTAGGCAGTTCGATTCCAGTCGGCTGACGCGCCGATCGCGCGCAGCTGGCGCAGAATTTCGCCGCCCGTCTCTTCGACGAAGGCAATCGTCCGCGCAACGAATGCGTCGCGGCCGAGGTCCGCCTTGGTCTTGCCCTCGGCGGCGAGCTGTTTCTCGATGATGTTCTGGGTGGCGATGCCGGCGTGGTCGGTGCCGGGAACCCACAGCGTTTCATCGCCCACCATCCGCCGCCAGCGGATGATTACATCCTGCACGGTGTTGTTGAGGCCGTGACCCATGTGCAGCACGGCCGTGACGTTGGGCGGCGGCATCACGATCACGAACGGATCGCGGTTACCTCCGTTGCGCCGGCTGCGCTTTTCGTCGGCGGAAAAAATCCCTGCCTCGATCCACCGGTCGTAAACCGCGCGCTCGACCTGTCCCGGCTCGTACTGAGCGGGGAGATCACGTGGCCCCCGCGAAGCGCCATCGTTCGAGCGGAGTTGCTGGGTTGTGCTCATCTCCGGCGCAAGTTAACGGGCGCCAATTTCTCGGGTAAGACCGCGCGTCTTACCCGAGAAGAGTCTGCGGCGGGAGGTTACGCGCTGGTTGGTCGACTGCGCGCGCCGTTCGTTGGCGGTGCGTGCTCGGGATCAGCGACGTGATCCGCCTTGGGGACGCCGCTCGGTGCGACTGAAGATCCGTCGGTGCGCCCGCCACGCGCTTTCTTCGTCGTCTTGCGGCGCTCTGCCGTGTCCGGAATTTCTTCGGCGGCGGCCATGAACGCTCTGTCCTCTTTCAGCGAGCGGTCCTCCAGCTTGTTGCGCGGATCGGCGTGGCGATCGATCTCCGTCGAATTTCCCTGCCGCCGGCGACCGGTGCCGAGCTGTTGTCCTTCCCAATGCCGTTCGGTGAGTGTCGCATCTCCATCCTCGTAGCGATGTGCCGCCTCGTCGAGGAGGTCTTCCTGGGTGCGGATGGTGAGCCGATTCACCACTGTATCGACACCGGGCACGCCACGCGCGACTACGACGGCCTGGTGCGCTTCTTCATCGGAATTCACCCATCCGGTGAGCTCGATTATTCCAGCTTCGACGGCGCCGATGTCGATGGCGCGCTCGCTCAACGTCGGATCGTTGCGGAATGCTTCGAGAACTCGCTCCTCGAGCTCCTCTGACCCGTTCAGCGATCCCTTTGGCGTATCGAGGTCTTCATCGAAGTCGGGATCGAACTCATCTTCGTCGAGTCCCTCGTAGTCGAAATCTTCCTCGCCTTCGGTGCCGCCTCCGAATGTGTCCTTGATCCTGTCAGTCAAGCCTTTGAATCCTCCGAGCCGCTCCGCCATCAGAACGCCCGCCGCAAAGCCGGCTGCGGCTCCGAGTGCGATGAGGACCGCAGTACGCGCAGAAGGTTCTTCCTCCTCTTCTTCGCGAAAGATGTACGGCGGCTCGTTACGAAAGCGGATGGGCGACATAGGTGTGCTAACCTGTGGCGAAGGGTATTTGCAAACGATACCTTAACGGGGAGCAAAAGAAAGGCCATCCGCAGTACTCGAATTCATCCCCAAAAATGTTGACGCTGAGGCTCCCCGACGGCGCCACCCGGGAGGTTCCCGAAGGCGCTCTGCCGCGCGATATCGTCGCATCCATCGGACCCCGGCTCCTCCGCGACGCGATCGCGGTAAAGGTTGACGGCGAAATCCAGGATCTGAACACCCCGCTGCGAAAGGGGGGCGACTTCAAAGTTCTCACCGAAAAGGATCCGGAATCACTCGGCGTGCTCCGGCACTCGGGCGCGCACATTCTGGCTACAGCTGTGCGACGGCTGAGGCCGAATGCAAAAATCGGCTTCGGTCCGGCGATCGAAGACGGATTCTACTACGACTTCGAGGTCGATCAGCCCTTCACTCCGGAAGATCTGGAGACGTTCGAATCGGAGATGAAGAAAGTGATCGCCGAGAAGTATCCGTTCGTCCGCGAGGAGGTCTCGCAGGCGGAAGCGCGCAAGCGATTCTCCGACGATCCGTTGAAGCTGGAGCGGCTGAGCGAATTCTCGGACGACGAAATTATCTCAACCTACACCGACGGTCCGTTCATCGACTTGTGCAAGGGGCCGCACGTTCCTGACACGTCGTATCTCAAGAACTTCAAGCTGCTGCATACCGCCGGCGCTTATTGGCGCGGCGACGAGCATCGGCAGATGCTGCAGCGTATCTACGCGACGGCGTTCTGGAAGAAGGAGGATCTGGAGGAGCACCTGCATCGCCTCGAGGAGGCGAAGCGGCGCGATCACCGGGTCCTGGCCCAGCAGCTCGACCTTTATTCGACGGACGCTCGCGTTGGACCGGGCCTGATACTGTGGCACCCGAAGGGGGCGATCGTTCGCAACGAGATCGAGGAATACGAACGCGCGCTGATCCTGCGTCACGGCTACGACCTGGTTTACACGCCGCACATCGTAAGCGAAAAGCTGTTCCAGATATCCGGACACCTCGAGAACTTCAAGGAGAACATGTTCGGCGCGATTGATGTGGAGGGCGCCGGCTATCGACCGAAGCCGATGAACTGTCCAGGTCACATCTGTATCTACCAGTCGCGGCAGCGGTCGTATCGGGATCTTCCACTTCGCTACGCCGAGTTCGGGACGGTGTACCGCTATGAGCGCAGTGGCGTACTGCACGGCATGATGCGTGTCCGCGGCTTCACGCAGGATGACGCACACATCTTCTGCACCAGCGACCAGGTGCCTGATGAAATCGATCGACTCCTGGATCTTTGCGACGAGATGCTGAAGACCTTCGGCTATCCGTACACCGTGGAGCTGGCAACGCGTCCGGACAAATTCCTTGGCAGTCTGGAAGTCTGGAACAAGGCGGAAAGCACTCTTGCCGAACGCCTTACGAGGCGCGGTCAGCCATTTACTTACGACGTCGGCGGCGGCGTGTTCTACGGGCCCAAGCTCGATTTCAAACTGATCGACGCGATCGGCCGGAAGTGGCAGGGACCGACTGTGCAGCTCGATTTCAATCTGCCGGAGCGCTTCGGACTCGAGTACACGGGGCCCGACAATACGCCACACCGCCCGACGATGCTGCATCGCGTTCTGGTTGGATCGATGGAGCGATTTGTCGGTGGGCTGATCGAGCACTATGCCGGCGCCTTCCCACTCTGGCTGGCGCCAGAGCAGGTGCGCGTCATTCCGATCGCCGACGATGTGAAGGACTTCGCGGGGTCGGTAGTCGAGCGCCTGCGTGCTCGTGGCGCGCGCGCACAGATCGACGACAGGTCGGAGACTCTAAATTATCGAATCCGCGACGGTGAGCTGCACAAGATTCCCTACATGGCGGTTGTCGGGAAGCGTGAGGCGGAGTCCGATTCCATCGCGCTACGTGTGCGAGGTGCGGGGAAGAAACAGGAAGTGATGACCGTTGCCGACTTCATCGCCCGCGTCGAGGACGAGCTGGCCACGCGCGCACTCAAGCCCTAACGTCGCCTGCGACCAGCTCTACTTCCTCCGTAGTGTCCTCCGTCTGCCGAAGAACGCGACGAAGGACTTTCCCGACCATTGTCTTTGGCAGCTCAGTGACGAACTCGTATTTCGCCGGCACCTTGTAGTGCACCAGGCGGTCGCGACAAAAGCCCTTCAGCTCCGAGGGCGTCGCCGACTGCCCCGGACGCAGTACAACGAACGCCTTCACCACCTCGCCCCGCATCTGGTCCGGAACGCCGATGACTCCCACTTCGGCCACCGCCGGATGCGATGAGATTATTTCTTCGATCTCACGCGGCCAGACCTGGAAGCCGCAGGTTTTGATCAGATCCTTCTTGCGATCGACGATGAAGATGTATCCGTCTTCGTCCATGTAACCGAGATCGCCGGTGTAGAGTGCGCGCCGGCCGCGCTCGTCGGTGCGCAGCATTTCCAGCGTCTCAGTGGGGCGATCCCAATAGCCTTTCATGAGCTGGGGAGCGATGATGACGATCTCCCCGACCTCTCCGGTCGGCATCGGGGTGACGCCGTCTTCCGAGTTGACGATGCGAACGTGCACATCGGGCAGCGGCATTCCGATCGAGCCGGTTTTTTTCTCACCACGGACCGGATTCGCGACCACCGCCATCTGTGCTTCCGTCAGCGAATAGCCTTCCACGATTACTCCGCCGGTCAGTACCTCGAACCGCTTTCTCGTCTCCGCCATCAAAGCGGCCGCGCCCGAAAAGCACAGCTTGATGGAGCTGAAATCGATTTTTCCGGCGCGGGCCATCGGATGATTCATGATTCCACTCAGCAGCGTGGGGACCGTGCAAATGAAGGCTGGCCTGACGGTCTTGATCTCGTGGAGCAGATCCCGGATCTCGCGCGGGTTTGGGATCAACGAGATCGGGTTGTGATTGATCAGCGCCAGACTCTGCAAGCCGGTATTGCCATACGTGTGAAACAGCGGCAGCGGCATCATGATCGTGTCCGTCCACTCGTGCATGGCGGGCCGTAGCCATGCCTGCAGCTGGATGCCGGCGGTGACCATCCCGCGGTGGGTTCCGACGACTCCCTTCGGCGTTCCGGTCGTCCCGCCGCTCATGAGTATTGCCGCGGGAGCATCGAGTCGCGCCTCAACCTCTGGAAGGCTCGCTCGCCGGAAGCGTCGCAGCAGGCGCGCGAAACGATGGTCACCGTCACTCAGCGTGATACGCTCGCCTTCTTTGCTTTCTTTGAGCAGCGTATACCCCAGCCTGAGACGCCAGGGCAGATACTCCTTGATGCCGGTCACGATGACGCGCTTGACGGAGGTACGTGACTGGATCGATTTAATTTTTCCGTAGAAGCGATTGAGGACCACCACAGTCTCGGCGCCCGTCGCCAGGAGGGCGTCTTCGGTCTCGCGCTCGGTGTAGGTCGGATTGAACGGACAGGCAATCGCGCCAATCTTCCAGGCGCCGAACTCGGCGACCATGAATTGCGGACAGTTCGGCAGGCAAATCGCGACACGGTCTCCCGCCCTGACGCCAAGTGAAGCGAGGGCGGCCGCGAATGCGTCGCTATCCGACTGAAGATCTGCGTAGGTGATCGCGGCACCTTTGAACAGCAGCGCCGGCCGATCAGGCCACTTGTTGGCCGCTTCGCGCAAGTAGTCGATCAATGTCCGAGAGGGATACGGCTCCAGCGAAGTCGGAACCCCTTCGTCATAATTCGCGAGCCATCTGGCTTCGGTCATTGCGTCCTCCTCGGGAGAACAGCTAGTCTTCCGCTATCAACCTTCGACCTCCATCACTGCGAATTCGCGAGTGACAGCTGGATGATGCGATAGCTTGGCAGAACGCGCCGTACGTCAGACTACGTAGCAGTCCGAAAATAATCTCGCAGCCCTATTTCCCCATGACAGGCGTAACCGGACTCCACCACATAACCTGCATTGCTGGCAACGCCCAGGACAACGTCGACTTTTATTCCGGGGTCCTCGGCATGCGCCTGGTGAAGAAGAGCGTTAACCAGGATTCTCCAGGAACGTATCACCTTTTTTACGCCGACGGGGAAGGGCACCCCGGCACCGACATCACCTTCTTTCCGTGGCCGGAGATGGCACCCGCGAAACCGGGCGCCGGCCTGGCGATGGAGGTTTCGCTGGCAATCCCGTTGGGCAGCGTTGACTACTGGGGCGATCGCCTCATCGAGCATCATCTGCAAGTCGGCGAGGTGGAGACGCGGCGTGGCACATCGGTGCTGCCATTTTCAGATCCCCATGGACTTCCGCTGGCGCTCCACGAAACCGGTGACGAGCGCGAGTTCGCCCCGTGGCGCGAAAGTCCCGTTCCCGTCGAAAAACAGATTCGCGGACTTCATTCGGTGAGACTGTGGGAACGAGATCTCGCCACGACATCTGCATTCCTCACCGGAGTGCTCGGCTTCGTTGACATAGGCGCCGAGCGGGAATGGTTCGGCTTCGAGATTGGTGGCGGAGGATCCGGTCGCTACCTCGAGATTCGGGAGATTCCCGATGCGGACAGGGGACGGTGGGGAACTGGGGGAGTGCACCACGTTGCCTGGCGCGTCGCCGACGACAAGATGGAGCTGGAAGTTCGGGAGAGAATCGAGCGCGCGCGCTGGCGTCCGACAGAAGTGATCGATCGCTTCTGGTTCAAGTCAGTCTACTTCCTGGAGCCGGGCGGAGTGCTGTTCGAGATCGCCACCGACGGTCCGGGATTCACCGTCGATGAGGATCCGGCGAGCCTCGGCGAGCACCTCGTGCTGCCGCCGTGGCTGGAGTCCCACCGCGGCGAGATCGAGGCGGTACTGCCCCCGATCAAGCCGCCGGCAGAATCAGGCGCGCGGTTGTAGCTCGCTCGCGCTCGGGCGCGCTGTCTGGCTGGCAGCCTTGCCTCGCCAGCGCCGGAGCGTTGGGACTTCTTTGGCGAAGCGACGCGCCAGAAATCCCGGGAAGTGCATCGACCGCAGCTTGCCCTCGACGAACTTCATCATCTCTGGCGCGGTGATGTTCGGCTGGGTGAACACGCCCTTGCGGTAGCAGTGGCTGCAGTACTCACTGCTCGGACTGCCATCAGCGTTGGACCCGCCTCCAAGCGGATCTTTGCTGAGCGGCATCCCGCAGCTTTGGCAGACTGGCCCCTTCGGTCTGAACATTCGTGTGAGCTCCTATTGAGCGCGTTGCCCGGTCGTCCTGAGAACGAGAACCGAATCAGCGCTCTTCACCATGTAATGCGCGGTGGTGGTGCCATTCAGCTGGCCACTCTGCAACCGAGCCACGCTGAACGTCTTCACCTGGACGCCCTTGCGCCGCACGCTGGAGTAGGGGCCCGCTTGCATCATGATGCTGTCGCCATCGGCCTTGACTGTCACGGGGACGGGTTGCGCGCGTCCGGGGAACGTGATGGTCCAGCCTGATTCGTTGGACGTCGCAGTCAGGACGTAATTCGTCGGAGTCGTATCGCCACTCATTGGAACCGCTTTCATGTTCCACTTCCCGGCGACGTCAGCGAGGTTGACGGTTCCGGATGCGGTCGTCGATGTGGTGGAAGCAGTCGATGACGCCATTCCGCCCGAAGTGTCTACCGTGGCGTTCTCTTTCTTGGCGCATCCGGCGAGGACCGCAGCGCTGCAGCACAGCGCGATGCGGGTGGTGCGGTGAAGCGTAAGCATAGAACCCCCCGTTTCAGATTACGGACGGCTTGGTGCCGAGCAAGCCGAACGTATCCCTAACCGCGCGGGGACGGAAGAGGGGACGCGGGGAGGCGGGAGGCGGGAGGTGAGAGGCGGGGACTACTTGTTCCGGACGTCCCTCAGTGCGGCTCTTAACTCATCGGTGATCAGGTTCGATGAGTAGTCCATCAACTGATTCAGTGCGCCCTGAAAATCCGCGACGCTGACGCTGCCGAGGGTACTGGCGGTGATCACAGACCCAGGTATCGGGCTCGTGCTCTGGACATATGGCGTGAGACGATCGCGTCCGTGCACGTTGATGTTCCAGATCTCACGGCCGGTACGCCGATCGAGTAGCACCGCTTCAGCGTAGGTGAACAGGTACGCGGCTTCGTCGGCCTTCGCATTTATACCGAAGCGCTCCATCCTGACTTCCATCAGGTAGTCGGCCTGGTTCTCGTCTGCGATTGGCCGGGTACCGAGGTATCTGCTGGCGCGCTGGAGGGTGCGTTGCGCGAGGACGGTAGGGATGTCGATGCGAGCGGTCGCGCTATCCAGACGCGCGCTGGCCCGTCTCCCTTCCTTTTCGCGAGCGACATCCGCGCCCGCTCTCACTACTGCTTCCAGAGGATTCTGCGAATTCGTCAGGTCGTAGTAGCTGGTGAGCAGCACCGGCGCCGGCGGCGCGATGTAGACGACTGCCAGAGTTCTGCTGGCGAATGGATACTCGGCGAGATGGTGGCCACCACCGCACGATACGAGTGATGCTGCTATTGCGGCGGTTGCGATGATCGCCGGCAAATGGCGACGGTTGCGCCGACGGGAAGGCGTACTCATTTGGTTTTCCTTGTGAGGTAGATGCGAGCAGCGGCGACCGATCAGGGCCGCCGCTGGACTCACTACCTAGACGACAGGTGCGCGCCAGGGTTACGCGCGTTATCGCCTTATTTGCCGGACCCGCGATAGACGACCTTCCAGACGCGGCCACCCTTGTCGTCGGCGATGTAAAGGGAGCCGTCCGGCCCCTGCGCCAGACCGGTGGGGCGGTGGGCCGCCTTGGCGTTCGCGTCAGGCCCCAGCGGACCACCAGCGAATCCGTCGGCGAACTTCTCGTATTTCGCTGCGTCTCCAGGCTTGCCGCCCGAGAAGGGGACGAACGCGACCTGATATCCCTGCTGGGCTGCCGGCGCCCGGTTCCATGAGCCGTGGAAAGCGATGAAAGCGCCGTCCTTGTAGTGAGCGGGAAACTGGTTGCCGGTATAAAAGAGCAATCCGTCGGGAGCCCAGTGGGCCGGGAAATACGTCTCGGGGGCTTTCTTCGATGCGCACTCGCCGACTGCTTTTCCGTCGCCACCGTATTCGGGTGCGAGCACCAGCTTCTGCTGCTGCAGTCCGTCAAAGTAGCAATACGGCCAGCCGTAATCGGCGCCCTGCTCGATCTTAAGCAGCTCCTCGGCTGGAAGATTCTGACCTTGCTCGGGCGGGTAGAGCTTAGGCCAGTTTTCGGCGAGTTGATCCCGACCGTGCTGCGTCGAGTAGAGCTGGCCGCTTGGGTCGAGCGCGATACCGACCGCGTTGCGGATGCCCGTAGCATAACGACCGGCGGGTGAGAAACGCTGATTCGTTTTATTCGCGTCGTATCTCCAGATCCCGGCGCGAGTTTGGAGCTCGGTGCACGGCTTGTTGCCCGGAGATTCGGCGGTGCGGTCCTTCACCTGACACGAATTGGACGAAGATCCGACATCCATGAACAGGTTTCCGCTGCCATCGATTACAAAGGGATGCATTGGGTGACCACCATTTGCCGGCAAACCGCCTACGATTACCTCCGCCGGACCCGTCGGGGTCATGCTGTCAGCCGAAATGGGATAGCGGGCGATTCTCTTGGCGATCGTGTCGCCCTCTTCGGCGTAGAGCGCGTTCTTGTAGACCCAGACTCCGGTGCCGCCTTCGTTTCTCTGGGTGACACCAAAGCGTTTCACGATGTCGGCCTTGCCATCGTTGTTTGTGTCACGCAAGGCGACGAGAGATCCGCCTGGATGCGGAGGGCTACCTCCGAAGTATCTCCCGCTCCAGGTGTTGACGTACACATCACCATTGCCGGTTACAGCGATGTCGCGCGCGTGGCCAATCGTGTCGGCGAAGACAGTGGCGCAGAAACCTTCGGGGAGCGTGAGGCCGCCGTTATCCGGTGCGCACGCAACATTGCTTGCCGCCGTCGTGCTACTCGCGGCGCTGGTATCGGATCGGTTGCCTTCGGATTTCGCGCATGCTGAAAATGCGAGGGCGATCGAGGCTAATGCGAGAAATTGTCTCATAATCATCGACGGTACGGGACCCGGCGCCCGCTGACGGGCCCAAGATCGATCAGGAGTGAAAGGACGAGACCAACCACCGGCCAGAACGTCCAGTGCCCGCCGAACCAATTGTGGACCGCGGAATACCAAAGCAGCGTCGTCGGCAGGAATACGAAGCCGATGACTGGCCAGAGGATGTTGTCGAAGACGCCGCGGAACCAATGAGTGAAGAACCAGAGCACCGCGACCACCAGTCGCGGGGCAGCCAGAGCCAGAAGTGTCATGATGCACGGCATCGATCAGGATTCCTCTCGCCGTTGGCGAATTGAGGTTTGGCTGAATGATTCGGTCATGCCTGGTGTTCGGTCCGACGCTGTGAGCTCCTTCTCCGCATGCTGATTTGTTGGTGCAATCTGTCCCGCATTGTTCGTGCGAGAGGACGTCAGCAGCCACACCAACCGGAGCCTTACGAAATGCACACCTCGAATGTTGGGCCCCGCGATTATGTCATCGCGGCAGCGCGGGCGACTCAGATCGCTCGGCGAGTAGCTTTGCTGAGAATCGTTGCGCCTCAGCAATGCGCTCGACTTCGACGGCAATAGCATCAACGGACTGTTGCAGTTGATCCAGGCGCTGCTCGTAAAGAGGATTAGGCAGCTCTCGCGTCGGCGCCTTGTCCTTCAGGCCGCGTATCGTCCACAAAAAGATTCTCGAGAGCGCAGCGAGCGACACAACTATAACCACCGCCACGACGGCGAAGCTTGCGACATCAGGATCCATTACTGCCTCGAATTGGAGATTTCAGCATAGAATATCCTACGAATCCGCCGCCGCAGAGTTACAGTGACCAACGCAACTTAGTGCGCGATGACTGGGCAGCGTAGCTACGACGTGATTGTCGTGGGACTCGGCGCCATGGGCAGCGCGACCCTTTTTCATCTCGCGCGGCGAGGCGTACGAGCGCTTGGACTCGAGCAGTTCGCGCCGGAACACACCATGGGTTCCTCACACGGCGACAGCCGCATCATACGGGAGACGTACTTCGAGCATCCGTTGTACGTCCCGCTCGTTCAGCGCGCGCACGAGTTGTGGCGCGAGCTGGAGGGTGTGAGCGGAAAGTCGTTGATGAGAATCGTCGGCGGACTGATGATCGGCCCTCCTGACGGCATGGTGGTCTCGGGAACTCTGCGGAGCGCACGTGAGCACGGGCTGCCGTACGAAGAGCTGAGTGCGCGCGAGGTTCGCGAGAGGTTTCCGGCCTTTCAGCTGAAGGGCGATCTCGTGACCGTGCTGGATCCGCGGGCGGGATATCTCGATCCGGAGGCATGCAATCGCGAGCATATCGCCGGTGCTGTGGCGGCAGGGGCCGAGACTCATTTCGGCGAAGCAGTGGTCGACTGGTCGGCGAGCGGCGGTGGAGTGGAGGTTAAAACGCGTTCCGGGATTTACGCGGCTGGTCGCCTCGTGCTTGCCGGAGGCGCCTGGAATCCAACGCTCCTTCGCGGCCTGGAGTTGCCACTGTCAGTGGAACGCCAATCTGTGTTCTGGTTCGAGCCCGGTGACTCCCGGCTCTACGATGCCGACCGGTTTCCCATCTACGCCTACGAGTTCAAGGCCGGAACGATCTGCTACGGATTCCCCAGGTTACCGCGCGGAGTCAAGGCATCAGTGATGCACGACGGATCCATCGTTTCCGATCCGGAGCGCGTCGATCGACAAATCCGAGACGATGAAGTCGAGCCATTGCGTGCGGCGCTCCGTCCGGTGCTTCCCGATTTGTCTGACGCTCCCGTGCGCGAGACGGCAGTGTGCCTCTTCACCAACACCCCCGATCACGATTTCGTGACCGACTTTCACCCTCAGCATCCGCAAGTGCTGGTGTCGAGTCCGTGCTCGGGTCACGGATTCAAATTCGCGAGCGCTATCGGGGAGCTCCAGGCGGACCTGATTACCGGCGGACGCGCCCAGTTCGATCTTTCTCCGTTCCGGATCAACAGATGGGAGCGATGAGGTCGGTCCAGTCTCAGAATTCCAGCCGCGAGAGGTACGCGAAATCCCGCTTTACACTCTCGAGCGGAACGCCCGGATACGTCTCCTGCTCGACGTATAGATGTTTGTCATCGATGTGGTCGATCATCGACAGCAGGCGCTTGAAGTTCACGACGCCCTTGCCCAGCTCTACATCATGCTCGGCGGGTATGCTCGGCGCGTCTTTGATGTGGAATAGGGAGTAACGCGGTCCGTACTTCTGCATGTACTCGAGTGGATCCTTGCCGCCGACGGCCGCGTTACCAGTATCGAGCTGCAGCGCTACGACCGCCGGGTCGATGCGTTGAACGAAAACATCGTACGGCGTCGTGCCATTCATATTGCGGAAGTCCCACGCCTCATCGTGAAAACCGATTCGGATGTTGCTGCGCAAGGCCCGGCCGCCCGCTTCGTTGAATCGATCGGCCCAGCGACGATAATCATCGAGTCCCAGCTTCTCGCCGTCGGGCAGGCTCGCGACGATCAGGTACCGGTGACCGAGAATGTTTGCGGCGTCGATCTGCGGCTGCAGGTTGTCGAAGATTCCTGCTTCGACGTGTGTCGATGGCGCGCTCAAGCCGTTTCGATCCAGGATCGCCCGCAATTGCGCCGGCGGCATGCCGAAGTTGTTCATCGAGCTTAACAACTCGACTTCCTTGTAGCCGGTTCTGGCGATGTTGACAAGCGTGCCTTCCAAATCGCGCCGTGCATCGTCGCGAAGTGTGTACAGCTGAATCCCGACCTTCCTTAGCCGCCGTTCGCCGGCGGCGTTACCGGCGCCTGCGGATGCGCAGCCGAGTTGGCTCCCCACTGCGGCAAGGCCGAGGGCTTTCACGAAATCGCGACGTTTCATTGTCATTGGAGGTTCCTATCGGTGATGAGCACTGAATACGATATTCTCCGCCAGGATGCACTCGCAAGAGACACCAGCGAGCCTCAACCGCGATTGCAAGGAGAGCAGAAATGTCGAAGAGCAATTTTTCGCGACGCGAGTTTCTGGAAGTGAGCGCTGCCGCAGCCGGCGGGTCGATAGGGGCGCGCACGGTTTTCTTGAGGCCAGACCCCGAGCCTGCGGAGAAGAAAGTCGCGCCAAGCGATACCGTACGGTTTGGCATCATCGGCGTTGGCATGGAGGGGTCGGGATTGCTCGGAACGTCCATCCAGCTGCCTGGCGTCGAGTGCGCCGGTGCGGCAGACCTCTATGACGGTCGTCACACTCTCGCGCGCGAGATCGTTCGACCGGATCTCCCCGTGACACGCCGGTATCGCGATCTGCTCGACAACAAGAGCATCGATGCGATCGTTGCTGCGGTCCCCGATCACTGGCATCGCCAGGTCGTAATCGACTCGGTCAATGCGGGGAAGGACATCTACTGCGAGAAGCCGATGTCACACACTGCTGCGGATGGCGTCGCAATGGTCGATGCGGCGAAAAAAACAAATCGCATCGTCCAGATAGGATCCCAGAGAGTCAGTTCACAAGTCTGTGCGAAGGCAAAGGAAATAATCGCCTCAGGAGCTCTAGGCGATTTGATGCTTGTCGAAGGCTGGATGGGGCGCAACGACCCTTGTGGCGCCTGGCAGTATCCGCCACCCTTCGATCTCTCACCCGCCAATCTCGATTGGGTCACCTGGCAGGGAGACGTTACTCCGAAGGTTCCGTTCAATCCGAATATTTTTGCGCGCTGGCGCTGTTGGAAAGAGTATGGGACAGGTGTAGCCGGCGACCTGCTCGTTCACCTGATCAGCGGAATGATGTTCATGCTCGGCATCAATCAGCCGCCGCGATATGCTGCCGCCGTCGGTGGAATCCGTCACTGGAAGGACGGGCGCAACATGCCCGATGTCCATGCCTCTGTGTACTACTTCGGCGATCTACCTGTCTACATGCGACTCAATCTCGCCTGTGAGATGGATGAGACATATCGGATCCAGGGTTCGAAAGGGCTGCTCGAGGTGAACGGGTCGAGCGTTAGCCTGTCTCCGCAGCTCGGCGTCGATACATACCCGTGCTATTACGACGGGAGCTTCCCGCGCGCGATGCGCGAACAGTACGAGAAGCAATGGCACGCCCAGAACGACGAGAAGTTTGCCAAAATGCCGGCGCGGGAAGCGGTCACCTATCGGATGTCAGACTATTACGATGACTTCAAGCCGCACCTGGCGAACTTCTTCGACGCCGTTCGTACGCGGCGACCAGTGGTGGAAGACGTGGTTTTCGGACACAACGCCGCCCTCGCCTGTCACATGGCGAACGAGTCCTACTTCAGAAAGACCGCCGTCACCTGGGACGAGGCGTCGAAGACTATCAAGCCAGCTTAGCGGTTGCCGATTCGCTTCGCTTTTTGAGGCCAGCCGCCTCCAGCTCCAGGAATCGGTGGGTAGTGTTGGCCAGCAACCTTGCGACGAGTCCGCCCAACGGTCCGTCGTATGTGACCCTGAGAGCGGCTCGGCTCCCGGTGCCTGAGCGCTGAACTGCGTGGTAA
>JBKPDS010000003.1:0-49103 GCA_046727995.1 Gemmatimonadota bacterium | reverse complement strand
GGCTGCAGTGCGTCGCCTGGAATGCGCACGTACTCCTGCGAGGCGCCAGCCGGCGCGAAGGCGCTCATCCCTCCGCCCGCCATCAATCCGAGCGGCATTCCCAGCGCGCTCCGCCACATCGCGTCGGTCACGAAGCGGAAGCGCTTGCCATCCCAGGTGTAGGCGAGCGCGCACGATCCCTTGAGCATCTCGCGCTCGACGACGCTCTCGTCGGTGCCGGGGAAGTAGAGCGTCTGCGGCACGCCGTTTGGCCACTCCACTCGCAGCACGTCCGCCTTGAGGTGTGGGCCGAGCCCAAAGTGGGTTACACGATCGGTCGCAACGCGCGTCTGATAGATGTCGCCAGCCCGTACCTCCAGTCGCGCACCGATTCCCAACGCGTTGTTCTTGCCGCTGCCGTTGCGGAGACCTTTGAGCTCGACGTTGAGCGCCAGGTGATTGTTTCCAAAATCGTTGCGCAGCAGCCGCGGCGCCCCCGAGCCGTCGATCAGCCATAGATCTTCGTCGCCATCGTCATCGCCGTCCGAGACGGCAATGGCAGACGCGCCGGATGCTCTGACCGCAGCGGGAATGGCAGCGGAGCGATCGACGAATCTGCCCGTGCCATCGTTGCGAAGCAGATAGAGACCGGACGGGTTGCCACCCGGCGAAGCTGATCCAGCCACGACCAGATCCAGCCAGCCATCGTTGTCATAGTCGACGAATTTCGCCGATCCGGCGGTGAAGCGAAGTCGCGAGATGGCAGCGCTCGAACGATTGTCGCGAGTGAAGGTCCCATCTCCCTTATCGAGCCAGAGCGACGCTTCGCCATTCGCGCTCACCACGAACAAGTCGAGGAACCCATCGTTGTTGTAATCCCCGACCGCCACCGTGCGCACGCCGCCGGCGATGTTGAAACCACTGGAGGCGGTGACGTCGGTGAAGCGCTGTGCACCGCCATTGTGGAGCAGCACGCCGCCGTGGTCGGTGGCCGCGAAGAGGTCGATACGGCCGTCGCCGTCGAAATCGCCGTAGACGACATCGTGCGCCCCTATAAGTCCCGCAAGGCCGAGACTTGCCGTCGCCTCGGTGAACGTACCGTCGAGATTGTTGCGATACACGGTGGCCGGACCGTTTCCCAAGAGCAGCATGTCGAGATCGCCATCGTGATCGAGATCGACGAAAATCGCCCTGCTCGCTCCCCTCACATCGCCAACTCCCGCTTTCGCGGTGACATCGTCGAACGTCCCGTCGCCCCGATTGCGGAACAGGTGGCCGCGGCCCTCACCACCGATGGCAAAGAGATCCAGCCAGCCATCGTTGTCGTAATCCACGAACGTCGCGAAGGAGGCGCCGTTGGGCAGCGAGATCTTCGATCGTTCGGTGCCGTCGCGCAGGAATCCGCCCTGAACGCGGTAGAGATGCGGAACGGGCTTCCCCGTCGCGGCCGACCAGGTGGAAGCAAAGAGATCGTCGGTGCCATCGCCGTCGACGTCGCCAACAGCAATGGCGGCGATCGTTGCACCCGACGCTGAAGGCGGCGATGCTGCACCGGGTGTCGACGCCCTGCCGGCGAGACCCGCTTCATCGGTCGCGTCGGTGAACTTTGCCTCTACTCCGGTCGCCTGCTTCCCCGCGGCTCGCAGCGAGATGAAGTACTTGGGCGCAAAACTGATCACCGCCCGCCCCGAGATCGGACCCTCGCTCCACTTCACTTCCTCGAGCGACGCCTGATAAGGCGCGGTAGTCTCCATCACACCGATCAAGTGATCGACGGCGGTCTGCGCCAACGGGAGCTTGCCTGCCCGCAATAATTGAATCGAGCTATCGAGGTAAACCCTCGCTTCCCGCGGCGGCTCCGGCGGAATTCGCCTCACTTCCTCGAGTTGTTGCACCGCACTGTCTGCGTCGGCGTGTCGTACAAACACGCGAACGAGCTTCAATCGCGCGGCGAGATTTGCCGGTGCCACGGCAACGACATCTCTAAGCCGATCGATGTGCGCGCGCGTTGATGCACTATCATTTTTTTGTGCGTCCAACTCGGCGAGCGCGTACAACACCCGCGCGTTGCGCGTGGAATCGCGACGCATTTGCTCCAGCAACGACCTCGCATCTGAGGAGCGACCAGTCAGCGAATACACTTTGGCGAGCGCGAGACGCACTTCGGTGCTCGACGGATCGAGCTGTCTCGCTTTATCGAGCTGACTCTCTGCTTCCTTGTAGCGACCGGCCTGGAGGTAGGTGAGGCCAAGGTCGGCGTACCCCAGCGGATCGTCGGGGGCGAGTTTGGTGAGCTTCTTGAACGACGACTCGGCCTCCGGCAGCTGATTTCGCTGCAGGTAGCTGAGCGCCACCATGCGGGTGGTGTAGAGCTCCTCCACCGGCACCTGCTTTTCGCGACAAGCTATGGCTAATGCAATCCAGGCGACGGCGAGGAAGAGCGCCCACGCGCGCCCGCATATCCGAGTCATGCGGAACGATACGGCGCGACGCAGGAGGCGGGAAGCGGGAGGCGGGAGACGAGAATCGGGCAACGCGTAGCGGGTACGGATAACGGGAAGCGCGCTTTCCGCTTCCCGTACCCGTTACCCGCTGTCCGTTTTCCGCTTCCCGCTTCCCTCGTCCCTCGCCCCTCGTCCCTACCCCGCTCTGGGTAGCGTAAAAGAGAACGTGCTCCCTCGACCGGGCGAGCTCTCGCACCAGATCCGACCGCCGTGCGCTTCCACCACTCCCTTGGCGATAGCGAGTCCCAGTCCGACCCCGCGATGATCGTTGCTCCGCGCCTGCCAGAAATTATCGAACAAGTGATCCATGTCTGCCGGCTCGATACCCGGCCCCGTGTCGGTGATGTGAATCGCGACGTGATTGCCGTTGGCGACAGAGCGCATGGTGACGCTTCCCTGCTCCGGTGTGAACTTGATCGCATTGCCGATAATATTTCCGACGATCTGCGACACCCGTAGAGGATCCGCGCGCACGGCGATGCCATCTTCGGGCGGGATCGCTTCCAGCTGAATTTTTCGTTTCTCCGCCAGCGGCCGGAACGCCTCCTCAGCCTGCCGGAAAATCATCACCACCGCGACGTCCTCGACATCGAGCATGAATTTTCCCGCCTGGAGACGCACGGTGTCCAGCAGGTCCCCGATGAGACGGTTCATCTGGCGCCCCGCCCGCATCGTCACGCCAAGCAGCTCCTTGCGGCGGTTTCGATCGAGGTTTTCCTCGAGTAACAAGTCGGTGCTGGTGATGATGAGATTCAGCGGGTTTCTCAGATCGTGTGCGACGACACCGAGCACTTCCTCGCGCGTGTGCGCCATCAGCTCGGCGACGTGCCGTCGCTCGCGCTCGGCGTCGTAGCTGCGACCTACTTCGTCGTTGAGACGCTTAAGCTCAGCAGCGCGAGATTCCGCCAGCGCGCGCGAGCGATGCAGCGCTTCCATGCTGGTGGTGATGGTGACCGAGACGACGAGAAAGGCAATGATTTCCAGCGCCTCCACTCGGTCGATCCGTAAGGACCCGCCCGGCTCCAGGAAATTCAGATCTATCAACAGCAGCGACAGTGCGGTGGCGAGGGCGCTTGGACCCGGGCCGCCGTACCAGGCGGAAATGGCCACCGCAGGGACGAAAAACAGGAAGCTCGGTGTCGGGCCGTCGCGTCGCAGGACGAGGGTAGCGACGAGCGCGACGACGGTGACCAGGAGCGCCAACGCATATCGCGCTAAGAATGTCTGAATGTTTGCTGACCGCCGGTATTGTCCGACCAAGCGCCCATCCCGAAGTGCGTTCCGGACCCGTCTAACTCTCCCGGTCCGCCCCTTTACACCTGAATACGTGGGCGGAATTCATTCCGTTGACCAAACATCCATCGCGAGGCGCGACTGGTTCAGCGTATTGGGAGCATGTGTGCGGTTTTTGCGCAAGCAGCCTGTCGAGTTCTAACGCAAACCGAGGATAAATGCATGAAGCGCATCACAATGGCTGCAATCATGATCGCCGGCGCGGGACTGCTGGCTTCCGCAGCGCCCGCGGCCACTCCGAGCGGGACCACGGGGAGCCTTCTCCAGAGCTGCGCCAACGCCCCGGCAGTCGCGCGCGCGTACCTTGCCACGCAGGTAGCGTCAGGGCACAAGCTTACGATGTCGCGGGCAGCTGCCGTCGCTGAGATCACCAAGATCACCGGGGCAGACGGGGAATTCGCCGGGCTCAAGCCGTGTGACGCGGGCTACCCGAATGCAGTTCGGTTCTATCTTGATGAGGTAATTAAGGCGGGCACGAATAATAGCACGCCATAAAACAGCCACTTACGACTACCGGCTAAGGGCTTTCGGGCGGAGCAGCTGGCGGCAGCGACCTAGCTCGAAGCCCCAGGCCGTTCCGCTCACCGCCTCTAGCCGGTAGTCGTATTTTGCCTTTTTCTACCGTCTAGCGATACATGCTTCGACGATAGATCTCTTCGCCGCGCGTGAATCCCCGATGATTTCGTAGAATTGGTCGAAGTACTGGAGAGTCTCGCGCACCTTGCCGCGGTCCATCAGCTTGCCGATCGAGTCGCTGTATAGCGCGTAAATCTCGGGCTTCTTGTCCTTGAACAGCGCGAAAACCTTCGCGTACTCCTGAGGGTCGGAGCAGTATCCGCGGAACAAGCGCTGGCGAACGTTGGGAATGCCCAACCTCTCATCTGGCACTGCGTACATCGCGTTGACCGCTCCCGCGAAATCGAAATCGTACGCAACCGGCGCCACGGTGCCGTCATTCCCGAAATACAGCTCGACGTTGTGCAGCGCCGCCTCGGAGAAATCGGTGTTGCCAATCATGTACTGAAACACGCCAAAGAGCGCGTCCTGAAATGGGTCCAGATCTCCCGGTAGCGCGCCTTTCTGCTCCCGCACTGTCCCGCCGAGCCGCGCTGCCATTGCTGATGGCTCCTCCAAGATAAAGCCATAGCGTTTGGCGCGGACTTTCCCGCTGCCACTGTCCGCGTAGGTGAACTTGAGCAGCCGCACCTTGTGGCTCATTGGAGTGAGCAGCTGATAGACTCGATAGAGCTGGTACTCCTCGAGGATGTACTCCTCGTAATTGTCCCTGTCCTGGCAGTAGCTGACAAGTTTCGGCTTGTCGAGATGGTGGAAAATGCTTCCCTTCGAAGTTTCTCCGCTGAAGTTGAGACGCATCGGCGGGAAATCGCACTTGTGCAGGCGCCAGATCCCTCGCGTGCGAGCTTTGAGGGGAACGGTCACGTCACTCCCATCGGGGCCTTTGTAACTGATTGTCGCCGGACGCCACGGCGGATTATCGCCTTTATCGCCGCGGATTTTTCCGATGTTGGTGGTGAGGGTGACCTCGATTGGATCCTGCGATTCGAAGAAGGCAGGAAGGTGCACCGTCTTCGTCGGGTTTTCCTGCAACTGCGTCTGAGCCGTCGGCGCCTGCGCATACAGGAGGCTGCCCGCCAGCGTCAACAAAGAGATTGCTGGAACGGTGATGAGTTTGCGCACCGTGGTTGCCATGGCTATACGAGCTCCGCTTCGGTGACGTGTGGAGCGCCGGCCACCCGCACCAGATTGAGGAGATCTTCCGGCGTTGTTTTTTTCTTGATCTGCACGGCGTATTCGGCGACCTCGGATCCATCAGGCTTGGCCGCCAGGGACGTAAGTCGCCAGGCTTTGACGTGACCTTCGAGGCGCGGCTCGAGACTGCTGCGCATGGCGGCGACGTCATTGGTGCGAATGCGAATGCGCGTTTCCGGCTCGCCATTCGTGCTCAGCGTGGCAGCGGGCTGGTCGACGGCACGCCGCCACGCGCGTGCGGCGACGCCCTCGAGTTGCTCGCGCGTCATGTTCTTGAACACTTCGTGATCGATCTGCGCCACGAAGGTGCCGGTGCGCGCGAGCTGTCGGGCGCGCTTGAGCCGCTTCTCGGCGATGCTTCCTTCCAGCTCCATCGGCGAATGCGCGAAGTCAGTGTACCAGAGCGTGATGATCGTGGCGTTGAAAAGAATGGAAATCACCGTCGCCACCGGGACGTTAACGGCGGCGGCCAGACCAATCGCTGTGGCGAGGAAGACGTAAACCGCGTCCTTGCTGTCGTCGAGCGTATTGCGAAACCGCACCGCGGCGACGATGCCGGCCAGACTGAATGCGAGGGCGAGACTGTACTGCACCAGCACCACGATTCCCGAGACCACGAGCGGCAGGACGATCAGAAGGTGCACGACCGATTGCTGATAGCCCTGTTTTGCGCGGGTAAGCACGTAGACCCACGCCACTGGAATGGAGAGCAGAATGGCGGAGATCATTGCCAGCGTGACTGTCATGGAGAGATTCAGCTCGCCAAGAGACGGGTGAGCTGCTTTTCCCGATCCGACCGTCGGCACGGCGGCGCCGCTCAGCAGGTCGAATGATTGCGCAAATCCGCCGGCTCGAGGGAGCTGGTCCCACAGGAAAAAGCCGATGACGATAAGGACGACGTAGTAAACGACGACCTTTGTCAGGGCCTTGAAGATGGGCGCGCTGTGCGGTCTTGGAGTGTCAGCCGGCACGGACTGCCTCCGCAGAATCCGCTCGAATATCGGGTTACCAGCCGATTCTCGCCAGAGTTTTCATGAGTGCTGACACCGGGTGGTGCCGCGCGGCGCCGTCAGGTAACCGGATGGTCCACGAAGATCGGGTGGGCGTAGCGCTCAAGCACCAGCGCGGCGTTTTGTGAAGGCGAAAACGTGTGCGGTCCCACAATCACGACGAGACCACCACGCCTGGCGAACTGCTGGCGTGACACGATTCCTTTCACCAGCGGAACGATGAGAAAACTATCGCCGCCCTTTGTCGCGCTCAGGTCCAGCACCAGACGAGTAGCTCCCGCCGCATCCGCGCTCGCAAACATGCGGTTGATAAACGCGCTCACCGATTCCCGTCCGTCGCTCCTCACTCGTGCGAAGCGGACGTGAACGGTGTGATTGCCTGACTCGATAGAGAACGAGTAGTTCGGCTCCGGCGTAGCGGCGATCGTGTTTCGGATAGGAGCCGGTGCGACCGACGAATCCGTCGAGCAGCCCATCAACGCCAACACAGAAGCCAGCGACAGAGCTGCTCGACGCACCGAACCAGGTCGGCTCACCGCGGAGATGAGGTTCGGCATAACCGATCTCACGGAAATGGACGCGGACGAGGCCAGGGCCATGGCCACGGATCGAAGGAGCGCGCGCCGGCTATTCCACGCACCGCCGCCTCGCGAACCTGGGGATCGCTTGAATTGAGGAGCTCGGTGAGTGTCTCCTGGGAGCTCTCGCCCGATTTCATCAGCGCGCGAATGAGCGCCTTTCTGACGCGATCATTCTTCTCGACCTTCAGCGCGTCGCGAATAGGCGACAGCGAGTTGCGATCTTCGAGCTGTCCCAGCGCCCAGGCGGCCTTGAGCCGGACATCGGTGTTTTCGTCGCTGAGCAGCCGCAGCAGCCCGGCCGGAGCGCGAGTCCCCTCCGCGTCGAGGTTTCCAATGGCCCACGCCGCAGTGCCACGAACGTTCGGATTTCGATCGCTCGTTGCCGCAGCGAGAATGTCCAACGACGAGCGATCCTCGATGTTGCCAATCGCCCACACCGCTGTCTCCCGCACGCGATCCTCGGAATCTCCGCGAAGCGCAGTACCCAGCGCCGGAACTGCGCGCTTGTCTTCGATGTTTCCGAGCGCCCAGGCACTCATCTCGCGCACCCGCGCATCGCTGTCGCGCCCCAGCGCATCGATCAAGGCCGTGACCCCGTCACGCGCCTCGAGATTACCGAGGGCCCACGCTGCAACTCTTCGCACGTTCGGCGCGGGATCCTGACGCAGCACACGAATGAGCGCGGGAATTGAGCTGGTGGAATCCATATGTCCTACCGCCGTGACCGCAGCCAGACGCACCTTCTCGGCGTTGTCGCCAAAAAGTCCGACGAGAGGCTGCAATGCCCGACCATTCTCGATCCGTCCCAGTGCCCACGCCGAGTTGGCGCGCACATCGACTGACGCATCGCGCAGAGCGCGGATCAGCGGATCAACGCCATTCTGCGCTTCGACGAGACCCAAACCGAGTGCAGCGACCGATCGCAGACCGGCGTCGCTCGAACCGAGGCGCGTGACGAGCTCCCCGCCGACGGTCTCCGCCTTCTGGGTGCCAATGAGTCGCACCGACAGCTCGCGTACGCACGGATCTTCAGCGGCGAGCCCGGCGAGCAGCTGCTGAATGTCCGAGGCTGAAAGTGGCTCCGATTGGAAATCGTCCGGAGTCGTCGCCCTGGCGAACGACAACGGCGTCGCCGGCGCGTCCCAGTCACCCCATCCCCAGTTGCGGATGGAGTTCGCCGCCAGCGAGCAGATCATTGGGGGCGCGCCCTTGGCCGCCGTCAGCAGTGCGGCGACATCGACGGGGACGCCGCGGTGGCGACCCTGGTCGAATCCGTGATCGCCATTGGAGACGCCGACATGGGCGATTGCTGGCCCGCCGCTGATCGAGGAGAAGGCAAAGGTGGCGATGGCAAGCCCAAGTACTCGTTGCATGATTACTCCGTTCATCGTGCCCGCCTATGTTGCGGGGTAGGTTGAAAAATCAGCACTAACTTTCAAAAGAGAGGGCGCCGTTTCTCAGCGCCCACTCCGACCGACTAGTTCGGGAAGGGCCGCGGCTGGGGCCATGGTCGCGGCCATGGACCGGTCGCATGTCCTCCCGCCAGCGCCCGCACTGCGATGCTCTTGATCTCCGGGTCCTTTGACTCGAGCAGTCCCTTCAAGGCCTCGACCGACCGCTCGCCGACCGCGGCGAGGGCGCGGATGTAGGCGATCTGCAGCTCCTTATCTTGCTCGCGCGCGAGCGCCGTCTGGAGAGCAGAAATCGCCGCTGGATCTTCGATCTCGTAGAGCGCCCACGCCGTCAGCTCGCGCACCTCCGGATCTTTGTCGCTCAGCTGCGCGATGAGCCGCGGCGGCGCCTGCTTCAGATCAGTGTTGCCCAACGCCCACGTCGCGCGTTTGCGTACTTCCGCACTCGGATCGGATAGCGCGGCGGCGAGAGCGTCCGAGGACGAACGGTCGCCGACCTGGCCAAGCGACCACGCTGCCGTCGCTCTGACGTCGGTGTCGGAGTCACGGAGCGCGGCCGTCAGCGCCTCGATGGCAATCGACGAGTGCTCGGCATCGGAGAGTGACCAGGCTGCCATCTCACGCACGCTGGCGTCGCGATCGTTGCGCAGCGCCTTGGCCAGCGCCTCCGCCGCAACCGGGCGGTCGGCGTAGTCGTTCAAGCCCCAGGCGGCGATGCGGCGGAGGCTTACGCTTGTATCGGTGGCAAGAATCCGAGCGAGCAGGACCGGCCGCTCGTCGGTGTCCTTACCAGCGATCTGCTTGCCCAGAATGGCAGCTACCGTTGCCTCACCGGCGTTCATCCCCGCCTTCATCCCGGCTTTCATACCGAGACTGATTGCGTCCTGAAGACTGTTGTTGGTCACGGTCTGCTGTGTCTGCGCCGTGACTGTCTGCTGGGACATCGTAGTCTGAGTGGACTGATGGGTCGTCGATCCACCAATGATCTCACGCGAATCGGGATAACCCTTGTCATCGCGCGTTTTCTGTGAGTTGGCGAGCTGCAGATCCGCATCTATCGACGCGGGCGCTGCGGCCCCGGGTGAAGCGGCACGCGGAGATGGTGCAGCTGCGCCGACAACTATGGAGATCAGCGCCAGCGAACCGATCAGAGCAGTAGCCTGCTTCCGACTCGGGCTCGAGTGACGCAGATCGGGATCGAGAATCGCGAGCATGCGTCCCTCGAATTCCTTGCGACGCGCCATCGCCAACGCCACAGACGGCGTCGCATCGCGCTTGACGCTGGTCACGATGTCCAGCAGGTGTTCCGCATAGTCGGTCGCGCGCGCGCCACAGGCCAGCGCCAGATCGTCGCACGCCCGCTCACTCTCGGAACGAAGCTGCTTGGCAGCGGTCCAGACGAGAGGATGGAACCAGTAAACGGCGCAAGCGAAGCGGCCGAGGGTGTGACCGATTAGATCGTGACGGCGAACGTGCGCCAGCTCGTGGAGGAGGACCGCACGGCGACGATCGAGCGACCAGGTGTCGCACTCGGCGGGAAGAACAATCGTCGGCGAGAAGACTCCGCAGGCAAACGGCATCTTGGCGTCCTCGCTGCGCAGCAGTCGCGGCGGCTCGTCGAGTGAGAGGCGATCGGAGACTTCCCATAGCGGGGTCAGCCAATCCTCGCTGTCGAGGGGCCGCGCCCGATTGACGATGCGCTTCACCATCATCGCCGCATACCCGAGCGAAATCCCAATGGCGAGAACGACTATTCCCCAGAGCAGCACGACGATCGAGATGCCACTCAGCAGCGGCGAGCTCGCAATTTCCTGCTCGAGTGAGGCGGAAGGAGGAGCACCGTTTTCACTGGCGCTGGACCGGTTCGTCGCCGCCTTGTCGAACTTTGGCGACTCGGTCTTTGGCGCGCGATTCGTAAACGAAGGGGCAGCCGAAGGAGTGACGCTCGCCGTCGCAGGAAGGATTCGCAACGGAATCGGGCCCCACGCCGTGAGCGCGGGAACGAGCAGCAACGTCGCCAGTGTCACGAGCCAGACCAGGTGGCGCGCCCCGGCGGACGCCCTTTGCATTGATAGAGTGATACCGAGCGCGACGAGGAGAATCAGCGTCGCCTTTACGAGCAGCATCAGCATCGAGACGCTCGAGCCACTCACCGCAAAGCTGGAGAAAGAGATCATCGGCGTTATCTCCCGCTCTGGCGAGCGCGTCGGATGCTGTTGCGAAGGCGCTTGACTTCGGCATCTGTCAGATCGACGTCCGACATCCGCAGGAGTGCAGTGACAGCCTGCTCCGGCGAGTCGCCGAAGTACGTCCTGACGACGTGCGCCAGAACGTCCTCGCGCGCCGTCTCAGTCGGCTTGGCCGGATAGTAGATGTAGCGGGGACCGTCCTCGCGGTGCTTGATCAGCTCCTTCTCCCCCAGAATGCGAAGCACCGATCTCACCGCCGAATACGTTGGTGGATCGGGGAGGTCGGCCATTATCTCGGCGACTGTCGCACCGGAACGGCGGTGGAGGATGTCCATAACCTGTCTCTCTCTGCGAGAGAGCGCGGCTGGTGTTTCGTCTGGTTTGTTCGGCATCAGAGTAGCGGCCATTGGAGTGCCCGTGGATCGCGGACTGTATCAGGTGTCCTCGGGGTATGTTGAAAAATCAACTGTGCTGAATTTTCAACAGTGGCGGGAGTTTGTCAATAGGGAAGTTTTAAGGCCTTGTCTTCCCAGCTGGCGGTAGAACGCGTCGCCGAGGTCGAGGCGAGGAGTGCCGAGCTCCGTAAAGAACTTGGCCTCTTCGACTTAGTCCTGATGCAGATCATGTACGTGGTGGGATCTGGCTGGGTCGGGACGGCGGCGAAGCTTGGCAGCTCCCACACCGTTTTCTGGCTGCTGGCGATCGCGACGTACTACTTACCGCAGGCCGCGGTCGTCATCTACCTCTCCCGGCTGATGCCGGTCGAAGGCGGGCTGTATCAGTGGACCACGATCGGGCTTGGTCGCTTCGCCGGCTTCATGCTCGCCTGGAATCTGTGGGCGTACGCATTGTTGATCGGCGCGACGTTCGGAGTCACCATCGCCACCAATGCGGCATACGTGCTGAGCGGAAGCACGGCGTCACTCTCGAGTGTGTGGTGGTACACGCCGGTGGTGAGCACGCTGGCGCTTGTGATCGTGACGGTGGTCGCGGTATTCGGTCTCGGTGTCGGTCGATGGGTGCAGGATATTGGCGGGCTGGCGCACGTGCTGACTTTCGCCGCCCTGTTGATCGTTCCGCTCGTCGCACTCGCGCACGGGCGGACTGTCGCATATCACCCTCTCAATGTGTCGCCGCCTTCGTTCACTCCGTACAGTCTCAACATCTTCGGCAAGATGGCGCTCGGCGCCTTCAGCGGATTCGAGTATGTGGCCATCATGGCCGGTGAAACTCGCAGCGCGGGGCGCACGATCACTCGCTCGGTTTTTCTCGCGGCGCCGATAATCGCGCTGATGTTCATACTCGGCAGCGACAGTGTCATCGCGCTGGTGCCGAGAGATCGCATCGACCTGGTAAGTCCGATTCCTCAAACCTTGAGCATAGGATTCGAAGGCTCAGGGATCGCACAGCTGATCGTGCCAGCGCTGATCCTGTTGCTCGTACTGCGGCAGATGGGCGTAGTGACGATGCTGTTCAACGGCAGCACGAGGCTGCCGCTCGTCACGGGCTGGGACAATCTGCTGCCGCCCTGGTTCACGCGGCTTCATCCACGCTTCAAGACTCCAGTCAATTCGATTCTTTTCGTGAGCGTAATGATGATCGCGTTGACGTTAGTGGGGCAGGCAGGCGTCGGAGTCCAGGAGGCGTTCCAGCTGCTGGAGAACGCAGCGGGCATTCTCTACGCGTTCACCTACCTCGCACTCTTCGCGATTCCAATTTTCGGGGCGGCGAATCTGGAACGCCGGCCGCCGCTGTGGCTGCGCATCGCTGCCGGATCGGGGTTTCTGGTGTCGTTGCTCTACTCGATCCTGTCGGTATTCCCGATCATCGACGTGCCCAGCTGGCAGACGTTCGCCGCGAAAATCATCGTCGTGATCGTCGCGGCGAACTTGATTGGGGTCGCAATCTACGTTCTTGGGGTGAGGTCAAGGCGGCCGAAGATCTGACTGTCAAGGCGGGCCGTTGATCTAGCCGCGCACCATCATCCACAAAACTAAAGCAGGGAGCTGAAAGCTTATGGTCAGCCCCGAAGGTGGGTATGAAAGCTCGGCGCTATAAAGCTGTCTAAGCTTGCAGCTCCCTGCTTTGGTTTTCTGGATGCCAGATCGCGCCGAGATCAACGCCCCGCCTTAACTAGCGTCCCCGCTTTAACACGATATTCCCATTCACAGTGCGAACGCGGATGACGGCGCCGCCTCTGCCGATGCTCTGACGCACCCGAACGTACTTCCGCGGCGTACCCTGGCTGTCGTCCCAGTCATTTGTCTCGGTGACTGTCAGCGGCCAATCGCTCACGACGCGGGTCTTGCCGCGAAAGTTGTCAGTGTACGCAGTCTCCAGTTCGAGAGTCGCGTTGAGATCGGCCGGCGCGACGATGACCACCTGGCCTTTCCCGGACGTGACGTCGACACTGTGTGAGCCGGAACCTTTGAGCTCGATGGTGACGTCGCCCCCTCCTGTGTGCGCTGCGACCGAGCCCGTTGCTGGACCGATGTCGATCGGACCCCCACCAGTGTGAGCGTAGACTTCTCCGCCCGACGGACCGATGGAGATGGGTCCGCCACCGGTCGTGACGCGCGCACCATCAGGAGCCGATGGCAACGAGAGTGATCCGCCCGCGGAGGTCATTCTGATGGCACCGGCTCCGTACCCGTATCCCTTGCCGGCGCCGTTGTCGATATAAGTCGTGGTGGTTCGCCGCCCGCCGGCGTCCGTCGTCACCGTGCTGGTGCTGGTGCCGGCGCGCGCGCTAACGCTGGCGCTGGTCTCCGGCCCGGCGATACTGGCGCTGGCGCTCTTGCCGGCACCAATGCCCAATCCCGCCATGGAACTACGCGAGTTGGTAGTGATTACCGGCCCGCTGCCGGAATATCCGTTGAAGTTGCCGTCAACACCGACAATTCTGATGAGTCCCCCACCGGTGCTGACGCTGCCGTTCACTCGGGACTCGCCGACGTAGACCTCGCCCCCTCCAGTGCGGATGTTGACTTCACCGTTGACCTTTTTGATGGTGACCTCTCCACCGCCGGTCTGGCCGGTGAACGTTCCGTCAACATTGGAGATCGCGATGCCGCCGCCCGCTGAGTTGATGCGGACGTTGAAGTCGCGCGGCACCTGGATGTCGAACCTGTGACGCGTACTCTGATTATTCGTGGAGCCGGTGAACCTGCTCTCGAGCGTCGCATTGCCATCTGATGGTTGTAGCGTGACGCGCGTCAGGCGCCAATCCCGGCCGCCGAGCTCCGCGCGCACGAGAACTTGTGGGCGATCCCAGCCGCTGATGGTGATGTTGCCGCCGGTTTTCAACTCGAGGTTGAGCGCGCCGCCGCTCTTAACGGGAGCAGAAAGTTCGAACGTCGTGTCCGCTTGGTGACCGTAGGTGTTTGCGACCGAACCGGAGGCTTGAGGTTCGGCCGTTCCATTCTTGCTCCTGTATTCGGGCGGAATGATCAGACCAGGTCCATACTCGATCATCGTCGGCCTCTTGACCCGAGCCATGCGCGTGCCTTGCTGCTGCACCTCTCGCGAGACCGGACGGAACGCCGCCAACGGCAGCATCACCAGCGCCGCCATGACCACGGCAACCGCTCGCGTCCCTCGAGACTCTGTCACGCGGCGCCGGGATTCATTCAACACGGCGAGCAGCCGCCCTTCGAGCTGAGAGGGTCGCGCCATCGCTACTGAAAGAAATCCGGGCGCTCCGAAGGCACGTGCAGAACGAGCGACCTCGAGCAAGTGTGAAGCGTACTCCGTGGGCGAGGTGCCGAGCGAAACGACTTTGTCGTCGCAGGCGCGCTCACATTCAGCCCGCAAGCGACGCTCAGAGATCCAGACCAACGGATGGAACCAGTAGAGCGCGCACACGACGCCGGCGACGAGTTGGGCTAGTGAATCTCGCCTGGCGACGTGTGCGAGCTCATGACGCAGCACGACTCTGCGATGCTCCTCGGACCAGTCGAGTGCGTCTTCGGGGAGAAGTATGACGGGAGATATCGATCCCCAGGTGAGCGGAGTGCTGACTACCGAGCTGGAGAGGAGTCTGACATCACGAGTAATGCCGGCTTCGGCGCGCGCTTCATCAAGAATTCCTTTCCAATCAGAACCGAGCGGCCATGCCGTGCGAGCGATGTGACGGAGACGAATTCTTCCGATCGAGAGCCACGCGACGATCAGGATAAAGCCAATCACCCAGATCAACGGCAATGTGAAAGCACCGCTGCTGGCGGAGCGCGCGAAGACCGTGAAATCGGCCGGAATAACGGACGACGCCGGATCGCTAGACACCGGTGGCGCAACGGAAGGGTTTTGGGACGAGCGTGTGTCGGCGATCGGGACCGCGGCGTTGTTTTGGGCGGGCGATCCGACGTCTGTTGTAGGTTTCGAGCTAAGAAGGTTCAAGGGGAACTGCGGGAGGACAGCGACGTCCCACGACGGTGAGATGAGCATCGCCGCCGGCAGCGTGAGACCGCAGACGATCGTTGCAAGGAGCACGAGATGCCGTATCGCCGGTGATGCGCGGCGGAGAGCGGCGGTGACGATCAGACCGGCGGCAAGGATCAGCGTCAGCTTTGCGAGTAGTGCGACGACGAACGGAATCATGATGCGCCCCCTCCTCCTCCCCCTCCCCCTGCTTTGCTGCGGGCTTTATCGATCAGCCGCTCGAGGTGATCGAGGTCTTCATCGCTCCAGCGGTCTTCGTACATCCCAACCATCGCCGCAACGGCGGAGCTGGCGGAGTTGTCAAAAAAAGTTCGAACGAGGTGACGGACAGCGGATTTGCTGACGCGATCGGGATCAGCCGTGGGGTGGTAGACGTAGCGCGGGCCGTCCTGCTCGTGCCGGAGATGGCCTTTGCTCTCCAGCAGCCTCAGCATGCCGCGGACTGCCGTATAGGTCGGCGGATCCGGAAGATCGGCAAGCACTTCGGCGGCGCTGGCGCTTCCCCGCCGGTAGATGATGTCCATGATCTGACGTTCCCGGCGACCGAGATGGTCGAGTCCGCGGTTTTTCATTCGAGGTCTCCGAAGGATTGCAGATAGGATGTCAATGGATTGACATAATGTCAATACCCTGACATCTAGCGAGCTTCCCTACGGGCGTCCGGGACCACACATTCAGCCAACCGTCGACTGGTCCGGAGCCACATTGGGAGTCGCGGTGAGACCAGCTAGGTCTGCAGTTTCCTCGTGGCGAGGGAGGCAGGATGTCCATCCAGCGGAATACATTGATTTCGTCTCTGGCGGCAGTTGTTGCCATGAACTCCGCGGCGTTTGCACAGGGTCCGCCAAATCCGCAGGTCTTGATCGCGGCTCAACGCGAGGGAATGGCACCGCTCGCGTACATGAACGGAGTGTGGAGAGGACCCGCAACGACGACGCTCCCTTCGGGAGAGGTCCATACCATCACGCAGACCGAGAGGATCGGACCGTTCCTCGAGGGCTCGGTGAAGGTGATCGAAGGCCGGGGTTACGAACCTGATGGGCGGGTCGGGTTCAACGCATTGGGAGTCATCTCATACGATCCAGCTACCAAGACCTATAGTCTGCGTTCGTACGCCCTGGGGTTTCACGGCGACTTCGTGCTCACGCCGACGGCCGACGGCTATGTCTGGGAGATACCGGCTGGGCCAGCGACGATCCAGTACACTGCGGTCATCAAGGACGGCAAATGGCGCGAAGTCGGCGACCGCATCATCCCGGGTCGTGAGCCCGTTCGCTTCTTCGAGATGAATCTCGTGCGCGTCGGCGACACCGACTGGCCGGGAGCTGGCGCGATCAACCCGAAGTAAAAGCCGCTCCTGGGCCACTCGCTCGGGCGCTGCTCCCTCTCGTGCACGGAGGATTCCCCCAGCCTCACGTCATCGAGAACAGAATCGGCTATTGACATCCCTTTTTTCCGGGCACGAATGGCCATCTGACGTCTTTCGCTGAACCCGAGTATATCATAGGGGGGCCAAACAAGGAGCCGCGATGGATCCCAAGCGCACTGCCGTCGTTCTTATAGAGTACCAGAACGATTTCACCTCCGAGGGCGGAACGCTCCACGATGCCGTCAAGCCAGTGATGAATTCGACCAACATGTTGGCCAACACACTGGAGACGGTAAAAAAAGCGCGCGAGCTCGGCGCGACGATCGTGCACGCGCCCATCACTTTCACCGACGACTATCACGAGCTGACGACCGAGCCGTACGGCATTCTCAAGGGCGTCGTCGACTCAAAATCGTTCCGCAAAGGGAGCTGGGGTTCGGAGATAGTCGACGAGCTCAAGCCCCAGCCACAGGACATTGTCGTCGAGGGCAAGCGCGGGCTCGACGGATTCGCCAGCACCAACCTCGACTTTGTGCTGCGTAGCCGCGGCATCACCAACATCGCGCTCGGCGGATTTCTCACCAATTGCTGCGTCGAATCGACAATGCGCACTGGCTACGAGAAGGGCTACAACGTCATAACGCTCAAGGATTGCACCGCGACACTGAGCGAGGAGGAACAGCGCGTCGCCATCGAGAAGAATTACCCAATGTTCTCGCGCCCAATGGATCACAAGGAATTCATCGCCGAGCTGGGTGGCAAAGACACGGCGGCAGGTGCGAGCGCCGGTCGGGGTTACACCTCAGACGTCGGTCGGCCCGCACCAGAAGCAACGGCGTAGCACACGTTTGACAGCGTATTAGCGGCGCTACGCCCGCACCTCGCGTGGATCCGGCTTCACGGTGAACGGCTGGGTGAAAACCTTGCCATTCACCGTTAGCCGTGCGGGTCGAGTGTTAAGGAGGCGCTGTGCGGAGAAATCCGTGAGCCTGACGCTGGTGCTAGCGCTATTCGTAGCACACAGAGCGACAGCGCAAGTCACCACCGCGCAATACGGGAACGCGCGAACGGGCGCGGCAACCACCGAGACGATGCTCACCCCGCAGAACGTGCGCAGCGCAACGTTCGGCAAACTCGGCACGTTCGAGGTCGACGGCGATGTCTACGCTCAGCCGCTTTACGTGCCGCGCCTCGAGATCAGCAATCGCGGCACCCACGATGTGCTGTTCATCGCGACCGAGCACGGGACTGTGTACGCGTTCGACGCGACCAACCCGCGGCTCCCACCACTCTGGAAAATCAGCTTCATAGATCCTGCCCTCGATATCACCCCGGTGCCGTTTCGCGACGCCAGCTGTCCCTTCATCAAGCCGGAGATCGGCATCACACCGACGCCGGTGATCGATCTCCAGAGCGGAATTCTGTACGTGCTGATGCGGACGAAAGAGCCCACTGTGCGCGGGGATCACCGCTACGTCCAGAGACTGCATGCCATCAACATCCATACTGGGATGGATCGGCTGCCCCCGGTCGAGATTCGCGCCTCGGTGCGTGGCACCGGCGCCGGCTCCAAAATGGGCATCGTCGAGTTCGAGCCGCTGCGTGAGAATCCGCGCGCCGCACTGCTCCTCGATCGCGGCGTCGTCTACCTGTCGTGGGCATCGGCCTGCGACGTCGGTCCTTATCACGGCTGGATCATCGCCTACGACGCGAAGACCTTGCGCCAGGTCGGCGTCTTCAACGCCTCGCCTCGTGGTTCGGAAGCGGGAATCTGGCAAGGCGACGCCGGTCTCGCCGCCGACACGGCGGGAAATGTCTACGCGGTCACCGGCAACGGCTCCTTCTTCGAGAGCGGTCCGTCGCTGGACTACGGCAACAGCGTGCTCAAGCTCGCGCTCACACCCAACGGCCTCGTCGTGCGGGACTACTTCACACCTTCAAACCAGGAGCAGCTCTCGACAGAGGACCTTGATCTTGGCTCGTCCGGTCCGCTGCTGATCGATGAAGAGCGCGGGCCGCATCGACACACGTTGCTGGTCACCGGCAAGGCGGGCGTGTCCTATCTGATCGACAGGGACAAGATGGGTCGCTATAAGGCCGGCGACGATCCGCACGCGATCGTGACAGTGCGAACATCCGAGAGCGGCTTCGGCGCGGCTGCTTACTGGAATCACACTCTCTACGTCTGGGGCAGTAACGATGTTCTCAAGTCCTACCGCGTCAACGGCGCCGGCCTGGCGGCGCCGGTGCTGAGCACAGCAAAGTCGGCCGATCCCGGCGCGCCGCCGGTTGTCTCCGCCAATGGAGACAAGAATGGAATCGTGTGGGCGATCGAGACTCGCACCTGGCGCGGCGCGGACAAGCCGGCCGTGTTACGGGCTTTCGATGCCGGTGACGTCAGAAAAGAGATCTACAACAGCGAGATGGTTCCGGGGCGCGATCGCGCCGGCATCGCACTCAGGTTTGCGATGCCGACTGTCGCCGCGGGTCGAGTTTACGTGGGTGTGAAAGGGGCTGTCGACATGTACGGGCTGCTGGCCGGCAATCGCTGATCGCCGCGGAATCAGCCGCCAGCTTCCTCTCCCCGGTTTTCTGTGCGTGACAGCAGCACACCCTCGGCTCGAGCGAGGGCGCCCTGCAGATACACCATCGACAAGCCCTGCGCCCAATACTCCAGATCTCTCCGGTTCGATTGCGTTGTCTCGCGCATGGACGATATCGACGCTCTCAGTGGATCGAGCGGCTCGAATTCGAGCCATCCCTCCCACAAACTATCTTCTTCTCGCTGCCGTCCGACGGCTTCGGCGAAGTACATGTCTCCGCGCGAATCCATAACCGGCTCGTCGAACTTGACCAGGATTTCAGACATGGCGTGCCTCCGCGATCACCTCAACCGGAAAGATCGGGCAAGTGACGTGCCCTTCTACTATCCCTTTATGCGCGAGTCTCCCGTGGATCGGGTTTGACCGTAAATGGCTGGGTTAGAGTCTTTCCGTTCGCGGTGAGGCGAGCGGTGAAGTTGCCGGTGTAACGCGTATCGAGCGGACCGCCTTCGTCGGCAGGCGGCGCGCCGCGCGGACGCTCGCGCAACGGATTCCAGACCACTCGATGCATTCCTGCCGTCGCCAGGAGCGGCGTTGGTGCTGTCTGCCACAGCGGCGAGACCCGCGGCAATCCCGTCGTCGGCGCTGCCCCGCCGCCTCTTCGTCCAGTTGGCTGCTGCGCATTCGGATCGCTCGAGAATGTCCCAATCACCGCCCCGCTCGAGTCGAGTATCTCTATCATCACTGGTCCGGTCGCATTTCGCTTCAGGTAGTAATCGATCGCTGCGCCGTTCGGCGGATTCTCCGCTTCCGGCTCGTCTTTCTGCAGCGGGGTGCCGTTGTCGGTGCCCTCTATGAAGTTGATGGCATCGGCGGGCTTGAAGAGGTAGGCATCGTCCCGCCTCACCGCATCGCTCAACTGACGGAGCGGACTGATGTCGTCGATGATCCAGAAGCCACGGCCGTGGGTGGCGACGATCAGGTCATTGCCGTAGAACTCGAAGTCGCGCATCGATGTCACCGGCATATTGAGCTGCAGCGGCTGCCAGTTGTCGCCGTCGTCGAACGAGACGTGGATGCCCCGCTCCGTTCCCGCCACCAGCAAGCCGCGTCGCGACGGATCTTCCTTCACCACGTGAACGTAGACGCCGGCGGGAAGCCCCTTGGTGATCCTTTGCCAGGTCTTCCCGCTATCGCGAGTGCGATAGATGTACGGATCAAAATCCTGGAGCTGGTGGCGATCGACGCTGGCGTAGGCAGTGCCCTGGTCGAAGTGCGATGCCTCGATCATAGTCACTCTGCTCCACGGCGTGATGGCGCTGGGCGTCACGTTCTGCCAGTGCTGTCCATCATCGGACGTGAGATGAATCAATCCGTCGTCGGTTCCCACCCAGACCAAACCGACTCGCAGCGGCGATGGCGCGATGGTATAGACGACGCCACGCTTTCCGTTGCGATCCACGGCGGCGGCGGCCGTCGCCTCGAGCGTCGGCGGCACCACGATCTCCGCACGCGTGAGGTCGGGACTGATGCGGGTCCACGTTTTCGCGCCGTCGATAGTGCGGAACACGAATTGGTTCGCGTAGTAAAGCGATTTCTTGTCGGCTCGGGAGAAGACCAGCGGCTGCGTCCAGTCACCGCGTGCGGTTTCGGGAGACGCCGGGCGAGTTGTCCCATCCACTGGAGTGTTCGTCTCCAGATTCCAGCGCTGTCCGTCACCGCCATAGACCACACCCGGATTCAAAGGATCTGCGGCTGTGTAGCCGCTCTCGCCGCCCGGGGCGATGGGTTCCCAGTCGTGCATCGAGATCTGGGAAAACTTCCCGCGCGAACGTACCGCCATCGCGCCGGAATCCTGCTGCGCGCCCGTCACCCAATACGGAAATCGACCGTCGATCGAGAGGTGATAGATCTGCGCCGTCGGCTGATTTAGCCACGATGTCCAGGTGACATCACGAGGATTCGCCCGTGCGTTGCGCGTAATGACCGCGCCCTGATCGCTGGCGACGATCATGGTGTTGGGATCGCTAGCCGAGACCCATGCCTGATGGTAATCGTCGCCGCCCGGCGATCCGCGCAGCACTACCCAGGTCTTGCCACCATCCATTGTCCTGTTAACGGCGACATTTGGCACGTAGACGGTGTCGGGATCGGTTGGATCGACGGCAATCTTCTCGAAATACCAACCGCGTCCCCATAGCGCCGGATCGTTCGACAACCTCGTCCATGTCGCGCCGGCGTCGTCCGAGCGAAAGAATCCGCCTTGCCCAGGCGGAGGTGACGACGGTCTCGCGCCGGCTGGCGCGGGCGTTGGTACCGGCGCGCCGAGTGGAGGCTCGGCTTGCGGCGGCGCTTCGGGTACGAGACAGTCTACGATCGCGTAGACGCGAGTTGGATTCGTCGGCGAGATCGCGATGCCTGTTCGGCCGATTCCATCCTTCGGCAAACCGCTGGTGAGCTTGCTCCAGGTGCTGCCGCCATCAGTCGATTTGAAGATTCCCCCGCCCGGTCCGTTGGTGGGCGCGTAGGTGAACCATGGCGGACGCCGAGTGTTCCACAAACCCGCGTACACGACCTGGGAATTCGACGGATCGATGACGACTTCCACCGCGCCGACGTCCTCGTCTCCGAGAACTTTCTGCCAGCTGCGGCCGCCATCTCGCGAACGGTAGATGCCGCGCTCGGCGTTGGCAGCGTACAGTTTTCCGATCGCCGCTACGAAGACGTTGTTCGGATTCTTGGGATCGATGGCGATCTTCCCGATGTGGTGCGTCTCGTCGAGTCCGAGATGCGTCCACGTCTTGCCGGCATCGACTGACTTGTAGACGCCGTTGCCGTAACCCACAGAATCCCTCAGAGTCGATTCACCGCTGCCGACGAAGACGATGTTCGGATCTGACGGGGCGACGGCGATCGCTCCAATCGACGCCGTCGACTGGCCGTCGAAGATCGGCGACCACACCCTTCCTCCGTCGATCGTCTTCCAGACACCGCCGTTGACCGCGCCGAAATAGAAATCGTTGGGGCGACCGGGTACTCCGGTTGCTGCCGCTACTCGCCCGCCACGGAATGGCCCAATCATTCGCCAGCGCAGACCGGAAAAGAGATCCGGTGGAACCGGTGCGGTGAGAATACCGTGATTCAGCGCCTCGTCAGGCCCGTGTCCTTCGACCAGCCGGTGCATTAACCGCTGTAGATCTGGTGGCAGCAGTGCGAGTGTAATTCCGGCGCGGCCTGCGTGGGCCACAAAATCCCGGCGCGTCAACAATGATTCAGAAAACTCGTCGTTCACCCGACTCTCCGATGAGAAAGGAAACGCCAGCGGCAGCGACGAAAACTAGCGCCGGACATGGTTTAATCAGAGTGCTTCTACTGGCGCGTCATCACCAAGACCTCAAATTTGGCTGCGGTGAATAACGGAGGTGAAGAATGGCTGACCAGAAACTGAAGCCGACAGCACAGAGCGTCGATGCGTTTCTGAACGACCTCGGTGACGAACGCCGCCGCGCGGATTGCCTGGCGCTGTTGGGACTAATGAAGCGGGTGACGAAAACGGAGCCGCGGATCTGGGGCAGCGGCGTGGTCGGATTCGGCAATTATCACTACAAGTACGCCAGTGGTCATGAAGGAGATTGCTTCGTTGCCGGTTTCGCCCCTCGAAAGACAGCTCTCACTCTGTACGTGACCGCCGGTGTCGAGCGCTTCCCCAGACTTCTGGCGAAGCTGGGCAAGCACAAAGCCGGCAAAGGATGTCTCTACATCAAGAAATTGGACGACGTGAATCTTTCCGTGCTGGAAGACTTGCTGACGCAGTCCGCCGAGTGGACGACGAAGACTTACAAGTCCTAGCGACGGACGGCTGATCCGCCAGATCCACCTATTCGCGTGGTTTCTCGCGAAGTTTGGCGCGCAGTTCTTCCGTGAGCTGCTTGGCGACGTCGGGCCTCATGTGATAAGCGGCGGGAGTGTTGTGAAAGAGCGCAATCTTCCACGTTCCGCTTTTCTGGATGGCGACCATCGATTGCACCGCGTTTAGAGCGGGATCGATGTCGTCCTTACCCGCCGGAATGAGTCCGGTGTTGGCCCGCAACAGGGTTACGTCGGTGGCGAGTTGCCTCACTTCGCGCACGATCGACACATATCGCGGCGTCTGATGGTGGGTGAACACCTCGGTGAGGTGAGCGCCGATGTCCAGCTGCCCGTTCACCTGCGTGCCGTCGAAGCCAACCAGGCTCGCATCCGATGCGAACTGCAGCGCGTAGTCGCGCGCATTTCGTTTGTCCCACGCCTCTATGAGTCGCGCATAGAGATCCCGCGTTTCGCTGTTCCAGCTGGTGTTGACGCCGCTCTCAGGACTCACGATCTGACCTCCCGCTGTTTTGCCTCGATCTCGACGATGAACGATTCGATGCGACGGTCGGGGATCAGCCACATCAATACCACCAGGACGTAAATCGCGTCCGAGATCCACTGATTGACGAACGCCACCGGGACGGCGATGGCGTAGAGCGCCACCGATGCCATGCCCTTACGATCATACCCCACCGCGGCTGCCAATCTGGAATTCGCTCCCTGGCCTCTGATGATAGTCAGCTCGAGGATGTAGTAGGCGACGCCCGCCATGAGCAGCACTGCTCCGTAGAGCGCCGTCGGCAGCGGGGCAAAATGGTTTTCGCCCATCCAGCCCGTCACGAAGGGCATCAGCGACAGCCAGAACAGCAAGTGGAGGTTGGCCCACAGCACCGCACCGGTAACGCGGTCGGTGAGGTAAAGCATGTGATGATGATTATTCCAGTAAATCCCCACCACGATAAAGCTGAGGACGTAAGTCAGAAAAACCGGGAGCAACGCGGAGAGCGCGGCGAGATCCGCGCCGTGCGGGACCTTCAGCTCCAGGACCATGATCGTGATGATGATGGCAAACACGCCGTCGCTGAACGCGGCGATTCTTTCGGAGGTCATGGCTGGTCTCGGTATGATTGCGCGGCCCGCTTCCGCTAGAATCTATACCCGTGGTATCGTAGTGATTGTGCAGAGGCTCGTAGCCCCAAGCCGCTCCGCCCACAGCCCCCGCTGGAAGTCTTCAGTTGCAGTTAAGACCCTTCTTTGAAGAGGAGCTATAATGGCCGGTCAGGGATCCACAGGAAACGTCATCGCCGCCGTTTGCAGCTTTTTCGTTCCCGGACTGGGACAGCTGGTTCAGGGCAGATTGGGAATGGCCATTCTCCAGTTCGTGCTCGCCGTCATACTGTGGTTCTTCCTGCTCGGCTGGGCGATCCACCTCTGGTCGATTCTCGACGCGGCGCTGTGGAAACCTCCGGCAATGCCTGGCTGAGATCAGCTGCAACTGATCAACTGCAACTTACGAGCTCTCAAGGTGCGATTGCGGTAACGTGCGATGCCGCGTCAGTGAGCGTCTGGATAAACTCGTTGGCGTCGCTCCAGTTGCCGTCGAAACGAATTCCATTGATGAAGAAGGTGGGAGTACCGTTCACTCCGCTGCGCACGCCGCCTCTGAAATCATCGCGCACCTTCCTGGTGTAGGTCCCGGCGGCCAGCTCCTGCGACACGCGCTGGAAATCGATCCCGATCCTCGCCGCGTACATGATCAGATCCGCGTCCTCGAGCGCGTCCTGATTCTGAAACAGGATGTCGTGCATCTCCCAGAACTTGCCCTGCGCGCCCGCCGCCTCGGCGGCCTCGGCGGCGTGCCGTGCGTGTGGATGGGCCTCCGCCAGCGGAAAGTTTCTGAAGACGAAGCGGAGATTGTCACCCATGTAGCGACGGATACCCAGGACCATCGGATGCGCGCGCCGGCAGAATGGGCATTCGAAGTCCCCGTATTCGACGAGGGTAACGGGCGCGGTGTCGGGGCCGACGGAGTGGTCCCGCTCGGTGACGGGAACGAGGAGTTGTGCTGCGGGCATTCGGCGCTCGGGATCGGATAGTCAGCAATGCATGCATTGTTTGCGCCGCGGCTATATTAGAATCGCCCGCGCAAATGCACGCTGCGAAATCATGGTGGAGGAAAGCGACATGACACCAGACCAGAGCACCTCTCGCGAAGCGGATTCAATCCTACCGGCCGGGACAGCGGCGCCGCCGTTCACTCTGAAGTCGATGCCCGGAAAGTCCTATTCACTCTCCGATTTCAAGGGCAATCCGGTGGTGCTCGTTTTCTATCCTGCCGACTGGAGCCCGGTCTGCGGCGACCAGATCGCTCTCTACAACGAGTTGCTCGAGGAGTTCGCGGACTATCGCGCGCAGATCCTCGGAGTGTCGGTCGACGGAGAATGGTGCCACAAGGCATTCGCCGAGAATAGGAATATTCATTTCCCGCTGCTGTGCGACTTCGAGCCGAAGGGCGAGGTGTCGCGTCGATATGGCGCCTATGACAGTGAGAACGGAACGTCGTTGCGAGCGCTTTTCGTAGTCGATGGCAACGGCGTCGTCAGCTGGAGCTACCTGTCTCCAATCGCCGTGAATCCCGGAGCCGACGGGATAATTGCGGCGCTCGACGCGCTCGCCGGCCGGGACGAGTCGGCGCGCCAGCAGCCAAGGCCGGCATCGATTGAGCGCGAACCGAGGAACGAGGGGGAGATTTCCGCACCCTAGGAGAGGAGAGCTCCGATGGTCAAAACGCTCGGCCTGACTCACCTCGCACTAACGGTCAGCGATCTCAATCGCTCGTTCCAGTTTTACCACGATGTTTTCGGCATGCTCGCCGTTTACCGCGAGGGCCACTTCCTCCAGGCGCAGACGCCCGGCGCGCGAGACGTGCTTGTTCTCGAGGAAGGCGACGGCGAGGTGGGAAAGTCGGGTGGGATAAAGCATTTTGGATTCCGGCTCACCGACCCGCGCGACATCGATAAGGCCGCCACCTCGATCGAAAAAGCCGGCGGTAAGATCAAGCATCGCGGAGAGTTCGTTCCGGGCGAGCCATACGTGTTCTTCAGCGATCCCGACGGCTACGAAGTCGAAGTCTGGTACGAGTTACCGACCGACAACCTGCGCTGATGGCTACTATCCGAATCAGACCCGCCCGCGCCGACGATGCCGAGGCAATCGCCCGATTGCTTGGGCAGCTCGGATATCCTTCGGAGGCAGCCGAGATTCCTGGCCGCCTCACCAGAATGAATGCGAGACCGGGCACGACGGCTTTCGTTGCCGAGCACCATGGGGAAGTAGTCGGGTGCGTCACCGTCCATCTATTTGCGACGCTCCACACCAGTGAGCCCAACGCCTGGCTGACGGCGCTGGTCGTCGAGGAAAACGCGCGCGGCAAGGGTGTCGGCTCGGCGCTGGTGAAAAGCGCCGAAGAATGGGCGATCGAGCACGGGGCGCGACGCATCGCCCTCACCTCGGCGTTGCGTCGCAAAGAGGCACACGAGTTTTACAAGACCCGCAGCTATGAGCACACTGGCGTGCGTCTGACCAAGATTTTCGCGAACGACGCGGGACGTCCGTCAGCGAACCTTTCGCCAACCAACCAGGCCAATTGATGCCATCACAACTGACGCGGATCGCCTGCGTCGTCGCTATCGGTGCGTCGACGCTCAACGCCCAGACGCCTCGCGAGTCGCCGCTTGCCTCCGCGCGCGCTTCGCAGGTCGCCGACTCGATTTTGCGACTGATGACCCTCGAGGAGAAAATCGGTCAGCTGAATCAATTGCCGGGGAGAGGCACCCAGACGGGACCTCGCGCGCCCACTGGCGGCGAAGCGATGATCCGCGCCGGGCACGTCGGTTCCTTCCTCGGAATTTTCGGCGCCGACTACACCCGTGAGCTGCAGCGGATCGCCACCCGCGAGTCGAGGCTCAAGATTCCGCTGCTCTTCGGACTCGACGTCATTCACGGGTTCCGCACCATCTACCCCATCCCACTCGGCGAGGCAGCCAGCTTCGACTCGACTCGAGTGGAGCTTTCGGCGCGCCAGGCGGCGGTCGAGGCGACCGCGCATGGAATCACCTGGACTTTCGCACCAATGGTGGACATCGCGCGTGATCCGCGCTGGGGAAGAATTTCCGAGGGATCAGGCGAGGACCCGCATCTGGGAAGTGTGATGGCCGCCGCGCGAGTGCGCGGGTTTCAGGGCGGCGACAAAGGAACGGGACTCGGCGCTCCTGACGCTCTTCTCTCCACCGTCAAGCACTTCGCGGCGTACGGCGGCGCTGAGGGCGGGCGCGATTACAACTCGGTGGAGTTGTCGGAGCGCACGTTGTGGGAGACGTATCTCCCTCCGTACGAGGCAGCCGTCAAGGCGGGAGCGGCGACCGTGATGGCGTCGTTCAACGACATTGGCGGTGTACCAGCTCATTCCAGCGACTGGCTGCTCGGCGATGTGCTGCGGAATCGTTGGGGCTTCAAGGGTCTCGTCATCAGCGATTGGGGCGGAATCGAGGAGCTGATCCCCCACGGTGTAGCGGCAAACAAGGGTGACGCCGGAATTCTGGGAATCCGCGCCGGGATCGATATCGACATGTCCGACGCCGTCTACGTCGATAGTCTCGCCGCCGCGGTTCGCTCTGGACGCGTGCCGCTTGCCCTCGTCGATTCGGCGGTGAAAAGAGTGTTGCGCCTCAAGTACGCGCTGGGCTTGTTCGACGATCCGTATCGCTTCAGCGACGCCGCGCGAGAGAGACTCTACACGCGCGCACCTGCTCACCTGAACGCCGCACTCCAGGCTGCGCGCGAAGGAATCGTGCTGCTGAAGAACGCCAATCGGACGCTACCGCTGCGCAAGAACCTGCGTAGCATCGCCGTTATCGGTCCGCTCGCTGACGATGGAGCGGCAGCGCTGGGCAACTGGGCGGCGGACGGCCGTCCGGACGAAGCGGTGACGGTGCTGGGGGGAATCCGCAATGCGCTCGGCACCTCTGCTCGAGTCGTGAGTGTTCGCGGCGCACCAGTCGATACGGTGGACACAACGGGTTTTGCGATGGCGCGAAGCGCTGTGTCCGATGCCGAAGCAGTGGTGGTGGTGCTCGGCGAGCGTCAGAACATGAGCGGTGAGGCATCCAGCCGCGCGTCGGTGGAGCTGCCCGGCTCTCAGAAGGATCTGGCGCTAGCCGTTATTCGCGCTGCGGCGAGCGGTAATAAACCGGTTGCAGTGGTGCTGATGAACGGCAGATCGCTCGCCATTCCCGAGTTGGCCCGCGACGCACCGGCACTCGTGGAGAGCTGGTTCCTCGGAAGCCAGCACGGAACGGCCGTCGCTGACGTGCTGTTCGGCGACTACAATCCCGGCGGCAAGCTGCCGGTGACCTTCCCCCGCGCGACCGGACAAATCCAGCTCTATTACAACCATCGCAATACCGGTCGGCCGGCCGATCCGGCAAACGGTTACACGTCGAAGTATCTCGATCTGCCGTGGACTCCCCTCTTTCCGTTTGGATATGGATTGAGCTACACGACGTTCGCGTATTCCAATCTGCGTCTCTCAGCGCCAAAGATCGCTGCGGGCGATCGGTTAACGGTCTCGGTGGACGTGAGGAACACTGGCGATCGTATCGGAGATGAGGTGGTGCAGCTCTATCTCCGCGACAGCGTGGCCACCGTCGCCGAGCCGGTCAAATCACTCAAGGCATTCCGAAGAGTGACGCTGCAGCCTGGGCAGACCCAGACGGTGACGTTCCGCATCGGTCCAGATGCGTTTTCGCTCTACGACCGTCAGATGCGAAAGGTCGTCGAGCCAGGAACCTTCACCGTCTTCGTCGGCACCAACTCCGACGACGTTACGAGCACACACGTTGATGTCACCGGCAACACGCTGGTTCTCGCGGCGACCGCTCCGCGCTTCCGCTGACCAGAGAGTGACTCATAGTGCAGGAACAACTGGCAGGTATCGTTGACTCACTCGAGGACGCACAGACGCGACTGCGTCGTCTGAGCGACAACGTCTCCGAAGACGCCTGGAACAGGCTTCCCGGTCCCGGGCGATGGTCGGCGGCGGATTGTGTCGAGCATTTGAACATCACCTCTCGAGCGTATCTGCCGCTTTTCCGCGACGCTATCGTCGAAGCACGCGAGCTTCGTCTCGGGCCGACCACACATTACAGGAAGGACGCGCCGGGGTGGTTTATGGCGATGATGGTCGGGCCGATGCGACACATTGGAAAATTTCGATTGATGAAGGTGAAGACGACTCCGCCGTTCGTCCCAAAAGGCGGTGAAAACCGAAGCGAGCTCCTGTCCGAGTTTGTGCGCCTGCAGGCCGATATCGTCACGCTGGTCCGGGTCGCCGATGGCCTGCCATTGGATCGAGTGAAGATCGTGTCACCGTTTGGCGGTCGGATGAAATACAACGCCTACTCGGGGATGGTGATCGTCGCGCGACACGAGCACCGCCACATCGATCAGGCGGAGGAAGCCGCCGGATAACCGCGCCGCGCGCGAAGCGCGGGCTCGATCAGCTGATGGTGACGGTGAATATGACGGGGAACAGTCCGTGAACCTGGGCGTTGATGGTCGCCGCGCCGCTTGTCGGACCCGTCGTGTAGGTGACTGAAGTCTTGCCCGTCTCGTCGGTCATGGTCGGAGTACCGCTCAGCGATCCGCCACCGGCGGTGATCGTCCAATTGACGACGATGCCCTTGAGCGGCTCTCCGAACTGATTGACGACGATGACCTCGAAGGGGAGCGGAAGCGCGGTATTCACCGCCGCGGTCTGCTCGTCACCGTTCGTTTTGACCATCTGAACAGGATCGTTGGTCTCGGTGGACAGCGTGCAGCCGGTCAGGATTGCCGACGCGAACGCAAGCGCGACAGCTCGAACCGCGACGGAACGGTTGACTGATCTGAGCATGGGACTTCCTTTTTGAATCGGTACGACGGGATTTAGGAGGGCGACCGGAAATTACTGTGCGGACAACGCGGAAGCCAAGCGCTGATTGCATTTCTGGATTTTCCGCTCTCTGATTGACACCATTTACTCATGGCCCGCAGTCCCCTTCCCCGGGTGCGCAAGCTCGCGCTCTCGCTGCCTGAGGCGCACGAGGTCGAAGCGTGGGGTGAGCCAACGTTTCGGGTGAAGAACAAGATCTTCGCCATGTACGCGACTGCCAGCACCCATCACGGAGGAGGCCGGCCGGCGATTTGGTGCAAGGCCAAACCGATCAATCAGAAATTGATGATCGAGGCAGCGCCCGATCGGTTCTTTTCTCCACCTTACGTCGGGCCGAGCGGTTGGGTGGGAGTATGGCTGGACGGAAATGTCGACTGGGAGGAGCTGCTCGGTCTGCTCCGCGATGGCTACCGAATGACCGCGCCCAGGAAATTGCTCGACAAGGTGAGGGACGATTAGCTCTGTCGGGCTGCCCGTGTTTTTGATTGCGCAGGGCGTGACCGGGGGCGTTATTAGAGGCGACCCACGACTGTGAGGCACCGATGCCGATTCAGGACGGCGATCGCCCGCACCTTCGCTCTAATCGCGAGATCGCGATCCACGTACCCGATCTGGCGCGCGCAGAAGCGTTTTACGGCAAGCTGCTTGGATTCCGGCTGGTCCGCCGCACTCTCGATCAGCTCGAGTTCGACACCGGAGAGCTGCGGCTGTACGTGAATCGCGACGTCAGCAAGCCCATCTCCTACATCCCTTCATTCGACGTCGAGGATTACTCCGACGCGCGCCGATTTCTGGAAGCAGCAGGTTGCAAAGTGAGATTTGCGGGAGAGCAGCCGGTGCCGTACTTCGAGGACCCGTTCGGGTTCGTGTTCGACATAATTGAGAGACCGTCGAAGATCACGGCATGAGTGAGTCAAGGCGGGCCGGAGACATCGACAACTAGCTGACATCCACAAAACCAAAGCAGGGAGCTGCAAGCTTAGGCAGCCTCATAGCTCCGGGCTCTCATACTGGCGTTATCGCCAGGGCTTTTTCAGCCAACCAAAGATCAAGCCGCCAATCACAAGCCCTGTGAGCATGCCCCACAACGTGCTTGTCGTATCGCTCGAAAACGGTGCGTAAGGAGTGTACTGCGACGCGACGAGGATGGCGGCGATGACAATGAGCGCGATCAGGAATTTCGAATTTCGCGCTGGACGCCGGTAAGTTGGTTGGTTTGGCGGATCAGGATTCAACATTAGAGTCTCCCGTAACGCCAGTATGTAAGCTCGGCGCTGTAAAGCTGCCTGAGCTAAGAGCTCCCTGCTTTAGTTTTGTGGATGCCAGATCGCGCCAAGATCACCGGCCCGCCTTGACCTACAACTCCTCCACGCCACGCACCGTCACCCTGTGCGACACCAGTGGCAATGGGCGCACTGTGGCCTCTCCGATCACGATCGCCTCGTCGAGAATCGACCTCCCCAGCGTCAACCCCTCTTTGTTGCGGGCATGAATCGTCGCCAGACGCTGCCCTTTCTCAACGCGCATCCCCGGCTTCGCCGTAACGACGAACCCAACCGATGGATCGACTGTGTCCTCCATGTTCCGACGGCCTCCACCCAACGCGATTACCCCATACCCGATCGCGCGCGGATCCACGTTTTGCACCACCCCAGCCGTCCTCGCTTCGTAATCAGCCTGGTGCGGCGCTCGCGGTAACCGCGCCGGATCGCGCGCCACCCGGGAATCGCCGCCCTGGGCGTCGATAATCTCTTCCAGTTTCGCCAGCGCTCGCCCGCTGGTGATAGCATCGCGCATCATTTTGCGCGCTCCCTCCCGCGTCGTCGCCAGCGTCGCCAGAATCAACATCTCGACGCCGAGCGCCGCGGTCACCTCGATCAGGTCAGATGGACCGGCTCCCCTGAGAACGTCGATTGCCTCGACCACCTCGAGCGCGTTGCCGCAAGCTTCACCCAGCGGACGATCCATCGCCGTCAGTAGCGCCACCACCGGGCAGCCATGACTCGCGCCCAGGTCGATCATCGCCCGCGCCACATTCAGCTCGTCGTCGAGATCCGGTAGCAGCGATCCCGATCCGCGCTTGATGTCGAGAACCAACCCGGTGAGCGACTCAGAGATTTTCTTGCTCATGATGCTCGCGGCAATGAGCGGAATCACTTCCACCGTCGCCGTCGCATCGCGGAGCGCGTACATCTTTCGATCGGCGGGAACGATCTCGTCGGTCTGACTAAGCATCGCGCAGCCGATTCGTGCCACCTGTCGCTCTGCTTCGTCGAGCGACAACGCCGTTCGGAAACCCGGGATCGACTCCAGCTTGTCCAGCGTTCCCCCGGTGTGGCCCAGTCCGCGACCCGACATCATCGGCACCGCGACGCCGCACGATGCGATCAGCGGCGCCAGAATGAGCGATGTCTTGTCGCCGACACCACCTGTCGAATGCTTGTCGATCCGCGGAAGTGGAAGACGCGTCAGATCGAGTCGCCTTCCGCTCTCGAGCATCGCTTCCATCAGCGCGTTCATCTCGGCGCGATCGAGACCGTTGAAGTAGATGGCCATCAGCAACGCCGCCATCTGATAGTCGGGCACCTGACCAGCGGCGTAGGCGAGGACCAGCTCGCTAATCTCGCCTGGCTCCAGCCGCTCGCCATCGCGTTTGCGCTCGATCAATCGCGGTACGATCATTTAGTCTCGAACGGGGTATTCGTAATCCAGACCCTCACCTCGTACTCGGAGTCCGAAATGCGCGCCCTTCAATATGCTTTGACTGGAATGTTGTTTGTTGCGTCGGCTGCGGGCGCTCAGACTGCCGCCGACCATATCGCGCTCGGTGACAAAGAATACGTCGCCATGAACGCGTCCGCTGCGCTGCAGCACTACCAGGAAGCGATCAAGCTCGATCCCAAGAACTACGAGGCATTGTGGAAGGCGGCGCGCTCGGCAGTCGATCTTGGCTCCTACGAGCGTGACGACGGAAAGCGCGAAGCATGGTTCAAGGAAGCCGAGCTCGACGCTCGCCGCGCCGTCGAAGCCAATCCTGGCGACGCTGAGGGTCACTTCCATCTCGCGCGCGCACTCGGCAAGAACGCTCTCACTCAGGGTCCGCGGGCGCGAATCAAGTACGCCAAGGATGTCAGGAACGAGGCTCTCGAGTGCCTCAAGATCAATCCCAGGCACGCCGGCTGCCTCCACGTGATGGGAATGTGGAACGCCGAGGTGATGCGTCTCAACGGTTTCACTCGCGCGATCGCCAAGAATTTCCTGGGCGGAAAGATCTTCGACTCGGCGAACTGGCCGGAGGCAAGAAGGTACATGGAGGAATCGGTCGCGGCGGAGCCCGACCGCATCGTCCATCACGTCGATCTGGCTGGCGTGTATCGGGACATGGGTGACAAGGCCAAGGCGAAAGCCGAGTGGCAGGTGGTGATGAAGCTGCCGAACACCGATTACAACGACCGCCACTACAAGGCGGAGGCGGATAAGGGACTGAGGGAAGACTAGGTCTTCGGCGCTTCGCCCTCGGCGTCCTGTTAGGTCTTGAGCGCCTCGCGCTCGGCGTCCGCTTCTTCCTCGACCTCGGCTGCCGCCCGTTCAAGCTCCTCGGCGAGCTCGTCCCAGACATCTTCCTCGCCGCGGACATTTCGGACGCGCCGCGCAATTCGGTGACGCGTCTCGCCGCCACTGGCGGGCGCGAATAGCAAGGCGACGGCCGCTCCGAGAATCGCTCCTACTGCAATTCCGGCAGTGAACAGACCGATATTGTTCCAGTCGGGAACCATTTCGCCGGGGAGGCCATTCTCCCTGGGCTGAGGAATCGATCCCGGAGGTGGCGCTTTAGGGATCGATTGTGCCGGCCGGGCCGGGCTAGGCGTGTTGAACATAAGACCCATGCTCAGGGATGGTAAGAAATTTGCCCTAATCCCCACCCAGCAATAGCCGTGCGAGGGATACTGAATGAGTAGTTCAGGTAAAATGGTATTGTTGGTGGAGGACAACGAGGACAATCGGATTGTCTATTCCACCATCCTGAAGCACTTTGGGTACGAAGTAACCGAAGCTCTCAATGGAGAGGAAGGGATAGCGAAGGCTCGGTCAGAACATCCTGATCTGATCCTGATGGATATCTCCATTCCGATCATTGATGGCTGGGAGGCAACCCAGGTGCTGAAGCATGATCCCTCCACGAGGCAAATACCAATCATTGCGCTGACCGCGCACGCCCTCGCGTCTGACCGCGAAAAGGCAATGGAGGTCGGCTGTGACGGATATCTCGCCAAGCCCTGTGAGCCGAGAGCAGTCGTCGCTGAAGTCCAACGATTCCTCGGCAAAAACAATGGAGCGTAGCCACCGGAAGCCGCGCATCCTTGTCGTAGACGATCACGAGGACAACATCGAGCTCCTCCGCGCGCGTCTCGAGGCGCGCGGCTACGAAGTGGATGGAGCGAACGACGGCCAGCAGGCGCTGGAGCAGGTGGAGAAAGTCTGCCCCGACCTGATTCTTCTCGACGTGATGATGCCGAAGATGGACGGGATGGAAGTCGTCCGCCGTCTCAAGGCAAAAATTGCGACCAAGGAGCTGCCTTTCATTCCGGTGATAATGCAGACGGCGCTCGACTCCACCGAGAACAAGGTCGAGGGACTGGATGCAGGCGCCGACGACTACATCACCAAGCCAATCAACTTCGCCGAGCTGGAGGCGAGGGTTAATTCCCTCTTGCGCATCAAAGGGCTGCAATCCGATCTGGCCCTGCGCGAGAAAGAGTTGTCGGAGCTGAACGACAAACTGCGGCAGATATCACTCACCGACGGCCTGACCCAGATAGAAAACAGGCGCTCGCTGGAAGACCGTCTGCACGACATGTGGCAGCACTCCGTGCGTCTGCACGAGCCGCTGGCACTGGTGATGTGCGACATCGACAAGTTCAAGAGCGTCAACGACCATTACGGGCATCAGGCCGGCGACGCGGTGCTCAAGGAGTTCGCGCAGGTACTGAAGGCGGAAGCGCGGGAGATCGATCGCGTTGGACGCTATGGCGGCGAGGAGTTCCTGCTGATTCTTCCAGGAACAGTCCTGGACGCGGCGGTGACGTTCGCCGAGCGGCTGCGCGAGAAGGTGGCCGGCCATACCTTTACATATCCCGGCGGAACGCTATGCCGGACTATGAGCTGCGGCGTGGCTGGCTCGCCCCATCCACGCGTGAAGGACCAGGAAGCATTGTTGAAGGCGTCGGACGACGCTCTCTACGTGGCGAAGGAGACGGGACGCAATCGCGTGATCCGTTTCGATGGCGCCGAGTTCAACGCACATATGCAGGATAAGGGGAAAGATTCCTCGGATGGCGAGACGCCGGCAACCAGACCAGCAACAGGAACCACGGGCACAGCCACCCCAGGCGCGCCGCCCCGAGTCAAAGCCTCCGCAGAGGCCCCAACGGCCGGAGCTTAGCCGCGCCGCCGAGCTGCGGGTAATTCTCACCCGCGCGTCTCACGAGTATTACGTTCTCGATCGTCCGACGATTTCGGACGCGGAATACGACAAGCTGTTTCGTGAGCTGCAGGAGCTGGAGAAGAATTTTCCGGAGTGCCTGTCGCCCGATTCGCCCACCCTGAGAATTGGCGCCGAAGTCCAAAGTCAGCTCGCCAAGCACGAGCACCTGCGGCCGATGCTGTCGCTCGGCAACGCATTCGATGACGAAGAGCTCCGCGCCTGGGAAGAGCGACTGGTGCGCATTGCCGGCGACGATGTCGCGAAGTCGGGCTACACCGCGGAGCTCAAGATCGATGGAACCGCGGTCGCGCTCACCTACGAAAATCAGATCTTCGTAAAAGGGGCTACGCGCGGCAACGGAACCATCGGCGAAGAAGTCACCGTGAATCTGCGGACGGTACGCGATGTTCCGCTTCGCCTGCACGAGTCCGCACCGAAAGGGAGAATGGAAATCAGGGGAGAAATCTATTTTCCATTCGACCGGTTCGAAGAGATGAACGAAGCGCGAGCGCGAGCGGGAGATCCGGTATTCGCGAATCCGCGTAATGCAGCCGCCGGCAGCCTTCGCATGCTGGACCCCGCGATCACAGCGTCGCGGCCGCTGCGATTCTTTGGCTACTCAGTCGCCGTACCCGACGGAGAAGAGCTGCCCTTCGAAACGCAAACGGAGCTGCTCGATGCGCTGGACCAGTGGGGCGTCCCCGTGGCACCGCATCGCAAGCGCGCGAAGGCTTTGGCCGAGGTCGAAAGTTGGGCCTACGATCTCGAGCACAAAATCCGAAGTGAGTTGAACTTCGCGATCGACGGCGGCGTGGTGAAAGTCGATTCGCTGCGTCTGCAGGAGGAGCTTGGCGTGGTCGGGGGGCGCGAGCCACGCTGGGCGATCGCCCGCAAATTCGCGCCCGACATCGCCGAGACGAAGCTGCTGGACATCCAGGTGAATGTCGGACGCACCGGAGCAATCAATCCGTTCGCCGTGCTGGAGCCGGTCGAGATCGGCGGAGTGATCGTCAAGCTGGCGACGCTCCACAACGAGGACCTCATCGTCGCCAAAGACCTGCGCGTCGGCGACTGGGTTCAGGTGAAGCGCGCGGGAGAGGTCATTCCGCAAATCATCGCTCCGATACCGGACAAGCGAACCGGCGCTGAGCAGCCGTGGCGGATGCCGAAGAAGTGTCCGGTGTGCGGTACGCCGCTGACGCGCGAGGAAGACGAGGCCGCGATCTACTGTCCGAACATCGTTTGCCCGGGACGACAGCTGGAGGGCCTGGTGCATTTCACATCGCGCGGGGCGATGGACATTCGCGGACTCTCTTACGCGCGAATCGAGCAGCTCGTTCAGGAAGGATTGGTGAAGGACCCCGGAGATCTCTACTCGCTCACGCGCGAGCAGTTGCTCGAGCTGGAGGGATACGCCGACAAGGGGACCGACGCGCTGATCGCCGCAATTCAGGCATCCAAGTCGCAACCACTCAATCGACTCCTCAACGCGCTCGGCGTCCGACACGTGGGTGCAATCGCAGCGCAGCTGCTGGCGCAGCACTTTGGGACTCTGGACGCGCTGATGGCGGCGTCGGCGGACGACATTCTCAACGTGCGCGGGATCGGCGCGACTATCGCCAACGGCGTCGTCGCGTATTTCTCCGATCCAGGCGGGAAGCGGCTCGTCGAAAAGCTGAGACGAGCGGGGGTCAATTTTACGGAGCCTCGTGCCGTCGCGGCGGGAGGCGCGCTGAGTGGGAAGACGATCGTCATCACCGGCACGCTGCCCACTCTGAGCAGAACGAAAGCGACATCGATGATTGAAGCGGCAGGCGGTCGCGTGACTGGCTCGGTATCCAAGTCGACCGATTTTCTCGTCGCCGGTGAAGAGGCAGGTAGCAAGCTGGACAAAGCGAAAACCCTCGGCGTCGAGATCATAGACGAGGCCGAGCTTTTGCGTCGAATCAACGCGCCCGCAACATCTTCCGACTGAGATCGTCCTAAATCCGCATGGCATCCACTGCCGGTCCAGAGCTCATAGGCTTGGCGCAGCGCACGCTGCGGGATCTGCGCTTGCGCGTCGCCGGCGCCAGCGGCGGGGGACCGGACGCTCTGCGTGAAGCGGGATACGCCGGCGCCGGCTCACTTTTCAATGCGTTCGAGAGCTGGCTCTCCGATCGCGGATCGCCGGAGGCCGAGAATCTTCCCATCGACGAATTCTCCAAGCGAGCGGGCGAATTCTTTCAGGCGGCCGGCTGGGGTCGGGTGACTTTTCGCTCGCTGCACGACGCGCTGGCGGTGATCGACATCGAGAACTGCTGGGAGGCGCAGCTGCACGGCGAGGGCGAGCGCGGCTGCCACCTCACCACCGGAACACTGGCCGGTTTCCTCGGTTGTCTCGCCGATTATCCTGTCGCGGTGATGGAGATCGAGTGTAGCGTCGGCGGAACTGCGCGTTGTCGGTTTCTCGCGGGAAACCCGGACATGCTAGAGCACGCGTACGATCGGATCGCGCGAGGAGAGAAGTGGGAGTCGATTGGGGCGGGGGAATTTTGAGTGAGGATTGAGGGGAACGGACTAACACAGTAGTCCGGAGTTCGGACTAATTGAGGATTTCGGAGCGAGGACACGCCGTCGAAAAGTTTGCTCCGATCACCCATGGTCCGCACTCCGCAGTTAGTCCGGACCCCTCAATTAGTCCGCAGTCCGGACTGGTAGTTGGTCCGGACCCCCTCAATCCCGCTAACCTCCGAGAACCTCCGCGTACAACGGATTAGGCCTCAGCTCTCCGTCGACGAGGATCTCCCGATCCCACGGCAAAACGATCGTGGCCTCGGTGGCAATCGCATGAAAATCCGGCGCGTAGCCGCCAGTTCTGAAAGCGACCGCGGTCCGCACTTCCGAAGCCCCGCCCTCCTGCACCGCCGAGACGGCGAGGCGAAGAGTATCGCCAGAATCGCAGGTCTCATCGACGATGAGGACCTTGCGTCCGCGAACTTCCCGCGGCGCAGCACCAAACACCTCGGGCGCCTCACGCGCCCGCGCCGAGTGGTACTTCCGGCTCACGACGAGAGAATGGAACTCGCGTCCGAGAATTGCCGCTATCACCGCTCCAGGGATCACACCGGCGGTCGCGATTCCGATAACGATCTCGGGGTCGTAGGCGCGCGCCACCTTGAGGGCCAGTCCGCGCGACAACTCGCCGAAGAACGGCCATTCGATTTCCAGCACGCCTTTGGCGGCATCGACGGTGCGTTTGCGCGGTGACATTTTCGCTCTCAAATGGTTCAGGGAACAGCAGTTAGGTTAAGCTAGCCCTCTCACTTCATAGTCGGTAGATTCGACCAAATGTCATTCTGGGACCGCCTCACCGGCGGAAAACCGAAACCTCAGCCCGAGAATCTCGACTATTTGAGTGAAGCTCTCGCGCTGGAACGCCAGGGCGACTATGACGCCGCGCTGACGTCGTATCGGCTCGCCCTCCGACAAAAGCCCAACAATCACAAAGTCCTGCAGAACATGGCCATCGCCTACTCGAAGCTTGGTCAGATCGACGAAGCAGTGCGTTGCTACCGTCGTGCGCTCGCGATCGAGCCCAAGCTCTCCGGGGCGCATTATGGCCTCGCATTTCTTCTCCTCAGAAAGGGTGAGGTGAGCGACGCCGCCTATCACCTCGAGGCGTTTCTGATGGATCCGCCTCGCAGCCCGGAAGCCGAACGATGGGTGAAACACGCCCAGAAGACGCTGGACGAAATGAGGGCCGCCGAGCCTCCTCCATCCCCCGCAAATCAAAAATTGAAGACCAGCGAGTACCCGGGGATCCTAGACTAAATGGGAGCTGTCCTCGCCGTCGTAAGCCAGAAGGGAGGAGTTGGCAAAACCACTACCGCAGTTAATCTCGCCGCCGCGTTCGCGCGACGCGGAATGAAGACTCTGCTCATCGACGTCGATCCGCAGGGCTCCGTACGTTACGGCTCCGGCCTCGCGCGCGGCCACGAGACCGCCGGGTTCGCCGACTATCTCAACGGTGATCGCAGTCTCCGCGAAATCATCCTGCCTACCGCCCTGCCGTGGCTGAGGGTGATTCTTGCCGGATCAGTTGCCGACGCATCTGATCACGTCGGCTACGCGACGATGGTGCGCGAAACCAACGTGCTCCAGGAGCTGCTCTACATGGCGGAGCAGCGATGTCAGGTTGTCGTCGTCGATACGCCGCCCGGCCTGGGCAGCATCACCAAAAAAGTGCTCGGCGCAGCCGAACACGTCATCGTTCCGCTCCAGTGCGAGCCGCTGGCGCTGCAAACTACGCCCCAGATCCTGCGCATGATCCAGGACATTGTCAGCGTCAACGAGCGGCTGACGCTCGATGGAATCCTCCTCACCATGTACGAGCCGAACAATCCCGCCAGCGACCGGGTAGTGGACTACGTGAGGAGACACCTTCCCGCCAACATCGTGTTCGACGTGGTGATTCCGCGCACCGTCGCCACGGCCGATGCCTTTGCCGCCGGCCAACCGGTAGTCGTCCGCACCCCTGCCGACGCGGCAGCACAGGCGTACGTCAACCTGGCGACGATTTTGTCCGATCGGTTGGTATGAATAAGCGGGAGGCGGGAGGCGGGAGGCGGGAGGCGAGAAGAGCGCTACTGGCTCTGGCGCTGGTCTCGATTGCCGCGGTGGTCTCGATCGCTGCAGTGGCCGCTTGCACCGACGTCAGTGGCAGCTCGACATCCGTGCTATCGATCCAGTTCGATACCTTGCCTTCGCCGTCGGTTGTCGTCGGAGACACTCTCCGCGATACCACCGGCGTGGTGATCCGACCCGTCGTCCACGCCTACAATTTCAAGGGCGCCGAGATCCTGCCGACGCCGGTGTTCTTCATGTCGCCGGATTCGGGAATCACCGTCGACAGCCTTACCGGAATCGTCGTCGGCGACAGCCTGCGGTCGTCGGCGGCGCGCATCGTCGCCACCGTCGGACGCCTGCAGGCCGTTCAGAAGGTGAATCTCACTCTGCGTCCGGATACGATCTTTGCGAAGGACGCATTCGACAGCCTGTTATATTCGGCGACCGATACCACGAAAGATGTGTCGCCCGCCTTGACGGTTCAGCTCGCGCACGGCGTCGCCGCCGACAGCGCCGTGCCCTTCTACATCGTAAGCTTCGAGATCGTCTCCCAACCGGACCCGCTGCTCGGCGAGCTCGTCAACGACGGTGGCACAGCATCGCACGTGGATACCACCGACGCGACGGGGATAGCGGGACGAAAGATTCGGCTGCATCCTCTCCACCTCGCTGCGGTGACGCAGGTCGATTCGATCGTAGTCAATGCTACGGCGAGGTTTCACGGAGCGGTGGTGAAAGGAAGTCCAGTGCGGCTCGTTTTGCTATTCAAGCCGGCAAGCTAGAAACTTCCTCTGGAGGTTAGAGCGATGACACAGATGGAAGCGAGAGGAGGACCGCGGCCCAAGCCCGGGACGCTCAATCGGCTTTTCTTCGATGCGGTGACGAAGTTCAATCGCCCCGACGCGCTGCAGGTGAAAACGGGTGGCGTTTACAAACCAATCTCCCACCGGGAGGTCGCCGAGCGCGTACGCCACGCGTCGCGCGGTCTGTCATCACTCGGCGTCCATCGCGGTGATCGCGTCGCAATTCTTTCCGAGAATCGACCCGAGTGGGCGATCGCCGACTTCGCCTGCCTCACCACCGGCATGACCGACGTTCCGATCTATCCTACTCTGCCTCCGGATCAGATCGCCTACATCCTCAAGGATTCCGGTGCGGTCGCGATCTTCGTCTCCAACAAAGCACAAGCCGAGAAGATTCGCGGGATCCGCGGACAGTGCCCAGCTTTGCGGAACATCATCGGGTTCGATGAGATCCCCGGCCTCACCAACATGTCGATCGCCGAGCTGGAGAAGCGCGGCCGCCTGGAAGAGAATGAGTCTACGATAGCCACATACCGCGACAACGCTCTTCTCGTAAATCCGGATGATCTGGCGACGATCATCTACACGTCGGGAACCACTGGTGAGCCCAAGGGCGTGATGCTCACCCACGATAATATTTTCTCCAACGTTGCCGCGGCGCGGACGAAGATTCCATTCGAGGGCGACGACACGGCGCTGAGCTTTCTGCCCCTGTCGCACATCTTCGAGCGAATGGGTGGACACTACCTGATGTTCGCGACCGGCACGTCGATCGCCTACGCCGAATCGATCGATACAGTCCCGGTGAATCTGCAGGAAGTGAAACCGACGATCGTGCTTTCGGTACCGCGTCTCTACGAGAAGATGTATGCGCGAATTCTGGAGACTGCGCTCACCGGCGGATTCCTGAAGCGAAAGATTTTCTTCTGGGCACGGGGCGTCGCGGAGCGGTGGGCCAATGAGAAGCTCGCCGGTCGAGAGCCCGGCGGAATGCTGGCCAGGCAATACGCCATCGCGCAGAAGCTGGTGTTCTCCAAGCTGAAGGCTCGCACTGGCGGCCGCTTGCGCTACTTCGTCTCCGGCGGTGCCCCGCTATCGCCCGAGATCAACAAGTTCTTCTACGCCGCCGGCCTAGTGATTCTCGAGGGCTATGGTCTGACCGAGACCTCGCCGGTGATCGCCGTGAATACGCCGCAGGATTTTCGGATCGGCACGGTTGGAAAGCCGATCGACGGCGTAGAGATCAAGATCGCCCTCGACGGTGAGATCCTCACCCGCGGCCCGCACGTGATGAAGGGCTACTACAACAAGCCCGAGGCGACCCGGGAGGCGATCAATCCAGACGGGTGGTTCCACACCGGAGACATCGGTGTGCTGCGCGACAGCTTTCTCGCCATCACCGATCGCAAGAAAGACATCATCGTCACCGCTGGTGGAAAAAACATCGCCCCCCAACCGCTGGAGAACAAAGTCAAAACCAACAAGTACGTCGCACAGGCGGTCATGCTGGGCGACAAGCGCAAATTCCCGTCAATGCTGATCGTGCCGAACTTCGATCAGCTCGAGAAGTGGGCGATGAAGCGCAACATCATCTGGACCGATCGCGCCCAGCTGCTGCGGATGCCGACGATTCAGGCGAAGATGGAGAAAGAAGTGAACAAGGAGCTGGCCGGTGCCGCACACTTCGAGATCCCGAAGAAGATCGGCCTGCTGGAGCACGATTTCTCGATCGAGCGTGGCGAGCTGACGCCGACGCAGAAGGTGAAGCGGCGCGTGATCGACAAGCAGTACAAGCAGCTGATCGATTCGCTCTACGAGGAAGCCGAGCGCACCGGAGTTACTGACCAGCACGCGATCGCGTAACGCCGGATTGCTGCGCCGAGACCCAGGCCACCGCCTCCTCCGGTGTCGAAGCAGCGCGGACCTGACCGTCGGGCGCTAGCGACCCGAAGAAGGCGACGGCCGATTCAGCCGGACGCACGAGGATGGTCGGCTTGCCCGCCTTGAGCGCCAATGCGATTTCCGATGCGGTTCCCGGGTTTAGCCCGCATGCTATCACCGCGTCAGCAGCAGTCACGAGAACTGCATTTCGTGCTTCCCCGAGACCGGTCGGCAGCGCCACCGTCAGGCCCGGTGCAGCGTCGCGCCGGTCGAATCCCGGCAGGAGCCCGACTACAAATCCACCAGCGGCGCTGGCGCCCTCCGCCGCCGCCGCCATAACCCCTGCTGCTCGGCCTCCCGTGAGAGTGATATAACCACGCTCCGCGAGAAGCCGACCGACTGCTCTTGCATCGGCGCACGACTCGGCTGATGCACCTTCACCCGGGCCAACTACGGCCACACAAGCTGAGAGCGCGAACCTCGAAGAAGCCATCGCCCAAAAATGTTTGCCGGGGGCGATGTTCGTTAGCTGGTGGAGCGTTGGAGATTATTTCCACCAGGCCGGATTGAGTGAGTCGCTGTCGGTGAGGCGCCGAGTATTGCTGCCATCGGCGTTGGCGATGTACACGGCGTTGAACTTTTCGCGGCCGGACACGAAGGCGAGCTGAGTTCCCTCCGGCGACCACGTGTAATGGCCGTCGTAAGCTGGTGATGCGGCGAGTCGGACGCGCGAGCGGTCAGCCACCTTAACTACATCGATGTCGTAATTCTTCCCGCGCGCCACCTGAATGGCGAGTCGCGATCCGTCCGGCGACCAGCGCGGCATGTCGTTAGTTGACTCACCGCCGACTGTCAGACGCTCGACGCGTCCACCATCCGGTCTCACCAGGTAAATGTCCCGCCCGCCATCGCGCGCGGACATAAAAGCGATCGTCAAGCCGTTTGGCGACCAGGTCGGACTTCGATCCACCGCGGGATCATTTGTAATTCGACGCACGCCGCTGCCGTCGGCCCGCATTACGTAGATATCCTCGTTTCCTCCACGCTGGGAGGTGAAGGCGATCTGCCGGCCGTCGGGCGACAACGACGGGTCAGCGTCCTCGCCTGGCGATCGCGTCAAACGATCGACGACGCTTCCATCGGCGCGGGCGCTGAAGATCTCAACATCGCCGTCGACTCGTGCAGCAAACACGATACGCGTACCATCGGGCGACCACTCCCGCGCCCCCTTGGCGACGATCCCCGCAAACAATCGCCGCTGATTCGTACCGTCGGCATTCATCACCCACAGCTCCCAGTCAGGCTTAGGCGATTGCAATCCGAAGGCGATCTTGGAGCGGTCGGGTGACCAGAGCGGAAATCGATCCTGGGTGCCAAGATCGGTCAGCCTGGTCTGATGACTGCCATCGGCGTCCATAACGTAGATCTCCCAATTCCCATCGCGATGGGATGCGAATGCAATTTTCGCCGCCGGCGATCGCGTTGCTGCTCCGGCGCCAGGGAGTGGGGGCGTGCTCGACTCCGCGCCAACGCACAGCCCGCAAACCGCCCCCAATCTGAGCCAGTAAGGACCGAGCATACTTTCACCCGAGAAGGTGTCTCAAAATACGACGCCGCGGGCGATTCCAGGGTTGGAATCATTCCCGCGGCGTGATAGTGCGAACAGACTCGGGTCTACAGTATCCCTGCGCTTCTCACCCGGAAGTCGACGTTATCGTTGATCCACTTCCAGAGCTCCGCCTGCTGCTCGGGAGGCTGACCGTTCTTATAGTGCGAACGCCAGGTCGCCATTACCTCGTCATCGACCGTCCAGATTCTGACGCGCCGACGCGGTACGTTCTTCTCCCAGTGCACAGCGACTGTCGGTCGCGGATAGAGAAGGCGCAGAGTGGTGTTCTTTGACAGGTACTCAAGCCCCCCGACATTGATTCTCCTGTACTTCGCCAGCGTGTCGTTCTTCTGGGTCGGTGTGTCGGGAATGCCGTCGGTGAGCATGACGACGTTGATAGGCGACAGCACCAGATTCTGGCGCTTCACCAGTGTCGCCACTCGCTCGAAGAACGGGTTGAAGTCGGTCAGACCGTCATGCGGCGGATATTCCTTTCTCAGGTAAGCCGCGATCTGCGCCACCGTCATGTTCTGGAAGGTCATGATCGGCTGGAACGACTTCGTCTCGCCCGGCTTCTCGCCGCCGAAAGAGCCGACGAATACCGCGGTCGGTTCTTTCAGTCCGCCGAGTCCGTGGAGGTGGGCGTAGAGATAATTGGCCGCGAAGTCGACTGCGCTTTCGTAGCCGTGCTTACCGCGGAACGATCCGCTGACATCGATTGCGAGCACCAGAGTGGAGCGAGCGACGCGTGGGCTGCTCCCTCCTGCTTCGGAGCATCCGAATGCGGCGAGCGCAAGCATCCCCACGAAAGCGGCGCCCGTCACGATTTTCACCATGCGAAGTGTGCTCATGACGCTATCCTCGGCATGGGATCCATCGGCGTGCGCATTCTTCCCTTCTCGCGCTTCTCGTGCGACGGCCTGGCGTGGAACCACGTCGGCGTCGACGCGAGAACGTCGTCGAGCGATGTGAACGGCAGCTCGAACATCGGCTGCGATTGCACGACGATGACGGCAAAATTGAGTGCCGCCGCAAAGAGCTGGAGAACCGGAAGGGTCAGCAGCTCGAACATGCGCTTGGCTTCCTCGTGGAACCACGCCGTCTCCGCCTTGAGGGCGTTGACCGGCTCGCGCCAGAGACCCGGGTGCGGCGCGGCAGGGGCCACCTTGGCCGGAGCTTCATGTTCGACCGGCTGACGAGAGAGAACTGCTAACAATGCAGGCGTTCCGAACCGTCCGAACAGGAACCACGACATGCCGCGTACGCCGAGCCAGCCGAAGGAGGCCAGTGCCAGCGTCGCGCCGATGCCGAGGTGTACCGAGTCGCCCGACTGCTGGGCGATCCACGGCGTGATGGCGTCGATCAGCTCGCGATAGAGGAAGATGACTTCGAAAAACATTACCGCGCTCTCAACGACCAGCATTTGAACGATCGTTCCCACCTTCTTCGCCTTGATCGCGTCAGTGACTACCTGGACGCAGGCAAAGCTTCCCGCGACGAGCAGGAACAGGAACATCCAGAGCAGCGGCGCCATGATGCGCGGATTCGGATCGAATCCGGTCAGGCTGCCGAATACTTCAATGAGTGTCGGCTGCAGCGTAAAGGTAAAGACAGTCGATTCGATCGCGCACCAGATCGTAAGAACGATGAACGCGAACCACGGTACACCGGGCTGGAAATAGCTGCGTGACGCACCATCGAGCAGCGTCAGCGGCGAGCGCGCGATACCGAGCAGGATGTTCTTGATCATCAACAGGCCGAACCGCACCGAGCCGATGATCCAGCCAATGAGTGCGACGCCTACCCGCATGATCCCGGTCCAGAACAACCAGATGCAGCGACCAGCGTCCCACCACGTCATGAGCAGGGCGGTGAGGAACGTGCCGCGACCGGAACGGAAGGGTATCGTGTAAAGCGAGAGGGCTGTGCACCACATACCCGCCGCAATAACGAGCGCAGGAATGAGTAGCACGACCCACAGCAGCAAGCGACCGGCGGGGTGCGCGCCGAGCAATGCGTGGACTATGGTCGATTGTACATCGGCCAACCAGCGCAGCGGAGCCAGGAGTAAGAGCACCGCGCCCTGCCATTGCGCGGGGAATATTTGCGCAAGCGAATCAAACATTTTTGACCTCGTTCTCTGAGGTGTGCAGCGTCGCGCAGTTGCGAAAGGGATGCGCGAAACAAGGGGGCACTTAATTCGGTGCCCTACTATCCTTGCGAGTCTGACGACCGGTAGCTCAGCAGGGAAACTTCGATTCGGGGCCTCTTCGCCAAGCCCCGATTGGCGGGGGTTAGTGGCCTTTTTGCGGCGTCCTGTGGAGTGCTTCGACCGGCCACGCGAGGAGTGATTTGTCGGCGTAGGATCCGCCTTCTTCCTCGCATTCTTCAACGATCGTCAGCGACGGGGCGGGCAACGAGAACGGTGACGCCTCAAAATCGAGCGCACGCCAATCTCCGTCCGCTACATCATAGTTGTCGCGCCGTCCCGGAAACGATGTCATGAGTATGTAGCGAATGTTCGAGCGCGCGAGGTTGGCGAAGACCGCGCGAATGTTGGCATACGACAGATGCACCAGGCAGTCCCGGCATAGCAGAACGTCGGCGTCGGGAAGCGAGTCTCGCGTCAGATCCAGCTGAACGAACCGTCTCGCTCCACCGGCGTACTGGCGTCGATTCGCTTCTACAATAGATGGGACGATGTCACCGCCGATGTACTCGATGCCGGTCAGGTCAACGTGCTGCATCCACCCGAAGTCGCCGCACGGTACGTCGAGCAGCACGCGCGCTTTGAGTCTGCGCAGCGCTTTCGGCAATTCGGCCCGAACTACTCTCGTTGAGTCGAGCGTTGACCCGACTCCAGATCGCGTCTCCGGATCGGACCAGAGATTGGTGCTGTAAATCCGCGTGAACCGCTCCTGGAGTCCCAGCTCCTTCAGCTCCTCGGCCCGCTCGGCGAATCGTCGCTCGGCGACCGTCAATTTCCGCTGTCGTTTACTCAACCTGCCGCCTCCATCGAGCGTCGCAACAAAAACCACAGCGCTATTTGAATGAGACCGAATGCGGTCCCAATCGGCAGATACCAGAGCGTCAGCACCGCTGCCCACAACAGCGCAGTCAATGCCCACGGCGCGCGTCGGATGAGCCCTGAAGCGATCATCAGCCAGCCAGCGCCAAATGCGACGAAGATGATCTTCATCAGCGTTGACCGCGGTGCGATTCCTATGCTCTCGACTACGTAGTGCCAGGGCCCGAGCTCACCAGCTCGTGGCCCGCCCGGTGTGACGTAATCGCCGACGGTGAGCGCGCGGATGCCGTCGAACGCCATCCAGCACCCCTCGATTAGAGCAAGAAAGATGAGAGTTACGCGAGCTATCCCCATTGTTACCGGTGTTGGGACTCAGGCTTCTGTGATCGACAAAACGTTGCCGTCGGGATCCTTGAACCACGCCACACGTGCGCCACTTGGCGAGTTCCAGATTGCCAGGTCGTCCTGATCCATTCCCTCGAAGCGCTCGAATTTCACCCCGTTCTTCATGAGAGTTTGCGCCGCTTTCTTGGCGCTCGACACCTGCCAGCCGAGGACTGTGTAGGCAGCAGGCTTGAACCCGTTCACGCTCGAGACGTTCGCTATGCGGACCATTACTCCATTGGCATCAAACACAACCGCGAATGGATCTTCGCTCACGAATTTCAGGCCGAGCGTCTGTTCGTAGAATGCGCGCGCCCCGGCGGGATCGCGAGTGGGTACGAACGCGATGAGGTCGGCAGACCCTAACATGTCTCCTCCCTTGCCAAGCGTGATCCGCTGTCGGAAGCGACTGCAACTGTAAAAGTTTCGTTCAAAGGCTCCCCCGAAGCATCCCGCGGGATACGTTATAGCGATAAACGAATTCCCGCGACCTTACGCTCCACCGCTTGGAAGAGGCAGCCCAGATGACAAAGTTCGCCAACATCCTCGAGACCGTCGGCAAGACGCCCGTCGTCAAGATCAACAACATCGCGCCGAAGAACGTCAACCTCTTCGTCAAGATCGAAGCTTTCAATCCGCTCGGCTCGGTGAAGGACCGCCTGGCACTCGGCATCATCGAGGACGCTGAGAAAAAGGGCGCGCTCAAACCGGGACAGACGGTGGTCGAGGCAACCAGTGGCAACACGGGTATTGGCCTCGCCATGGTGTGCGCGGCAAAAGGTTATCCGCTGGTGGTGACGATGGCGGAGTCATTCAGCATCGAGCGCAGGCGACTGATGCGATTCCTCGGCGCGAAAGTCGTTCTCACTCCGGCACCAGAGGGTGGAACCGGAATGGTGAAAAAGGCGAATGCGCTGGCCGAGAAGAATGGCTGGTTCCTGACCCGACAATTCGAGAACGAAGCGAATGCCGATTACCACTCCCGCACGACCGCGCGAGAGATCGTCGACGATTTTGCCGGCGAGCGGCTGGACTATTGGGTGACCGGTTTTGGAACGGGCGGCACATTGAAAGGCGTCGGGCGGGTGCTCGCCAAGGAGCGCCCCGAGGTAAAAGTCATTCTATCCGAGCCGGCCGACGCACCGATGGTGACGAGCAAGTCGCCGCAGGAGCGCAACGCTGATGGCTCGCCCGCATCGCGTCACCCGGCGTGGAAGCCGCATCCGATTCAGGGATGGAGTCCGGATTTCATTCCCAAGCTCACAGGTGATGCTCTGGACATGGATCTCGTCGATCAGGTCATCACCATACCCGGGCCGCAGGCGATGCAATGCAGCAAGCAGCTCGCGCAGAAGGAAGGAATTTTCGTCGG
>JBKPDS010000002.1:0-2824 GCA_046727995.1 Gemmatimonadota bacterium | reverse complement strand
CCAGCGCGGCGAGAATTTCACCCACGCCAGCGTCGGCGCTCTCCAGCATGCGGACATAATCTGCGCGCGTTGCGGGCACCGGATCGTTCGGGCCTTGATATAAAGTCAAGTCGCCGGATCCTGTCGGCCGGGGCGCCGGATGGTTTTCCGCGTTGGCCATGTGCGGTGGTTGAAATGGCCAATGAACCGCGTTGTAGGCAACCTCGAGAAAAAAAGGTCCGCCCGCGTGTCGATCGACGAAGCTAACGGAGCGCCGCGTGATCTCGTCCGTCAGATAGCCGTGTTCTTCGACCGGTTTGCTATTCTCATATAGATCCGGCTTGCCGTCGCCCCGGCGATGAGTGTAGTAATCAACCGCCCCGCTGAGAAACCCGAAGAATTCGTCAAAGCCGTGCGCATTAGGACTGAACTCCGGCTTCCAGCCGAGATGCCATTTCCCGATCAGCCCAGTCGCATACCCGGATTTCTTGAGGAGTGCAGGCAGTGTCGATCCGCTGGCGGGCAATCCAAGCGCGGTATCCCCAGGAAATGAGCCGAGCGGCCACTCGATGCCATAACGCTGCTGATACTGTCCGCTGATGAAACCGGTTCTCGTCGGAGAGCAATTTGATGCGTTGGCGTAGGCATCGCTGAGACGAACTCCCTCACGCGCCAACCGATCGACGTTGGGAGTTTTCGCGTCCCGCCCACCGTAACTGCCGACATCGGCGTAACCCATGTCGTCCATGAGAATCAGAACGACATTGGGTTTCGACGGAGGCGCCAGCGGCTGTTGCGCAGCTGACTTCATGGAAGAGATCGCGATCAGAAGAGCAATACCTGCCATCTGTCGTGAATGGAGTGCCAGCATGAGCGGAGCCCCCCGTGACGCGAGCAGTTTCAGTCGGCCTTAAACCTGCGGCGACTGGAACGCTCGCGGAAGACATTCGGCTGACATAGATCATAGGCTTCGACTACGACCTTTCGTCAAACAGGACGATGGCAAAGAAGGAAGCTGGTGCAATTCTCTCGATTGAAGGGCGCGAGGTCCGCATCACCAACCCGGACAAGCCCTGGTTCTCGCGCGACGTCAAGCTATCAAAGCTCGACGTCGTCAAGTACTACCTGTCGGTTGCTGATGGTGCGGTGCGCGGGATTCGAGATCGGCCGAACGTGCTCAAGCGCTTCGTCGACGGCGCGGAGAAGCCGCCGTTCTATCAGAAGCGGGCACCCGAGAATACGCCGGATTGGTTGCGCACAGTCACGCTCTCCTTCCCGTCTGGACGCACTGCTGAAGAAGTCGTCGTGGACGACGCGGCGGGCTTGGCGTGGATCGTCAACCTCGGCTGCATCGAGCTGCATCCGCACGCCGTGCGCACCGACGATCTCGACCACCCCGACGAGCTGCGCATCGACTGCGATCCGGTGCCGGGTGTCGAATGGGATGATGTGCGGCGCGTGGCGATGGAAGTGAAGAATCTTCTCGAAGAGATGGGATTGCGCGGCTGGCCCAAGACCAGCGGCTCGCGCGGGATGCACGTCAACGCGCGCATCCAGCAGCGGTGGACGTTCACCGAAGTGAGACGCGCCGCGCTCGCATTTTCACGCGAGATCGAGCGACGCGCGCCCAAGCTGGCGACATCGAAGTGGTGGAAGGAAGAGCGTCACGGTGTCTTTCTCGATTACAACCAGAACGCCAAGGACCGCACCACCTGCTCGGCGTACTCGATCCGTCCGCTGCCAGACGCGCGCGTTTCGGCGCCTTTGCGCTGGGAAGAAGTTCCTGATTGCGACGCCGCCGATTTCACGGTGCTGACGATGCCGGCACGATTGAAATCATTCGGCGATCCGAATGAGGAGATGGAGCTATCGCCCGGTTCACTGGAACAGTTGCTCGAACTGGCGGATCGCGACGAGGCTGCCGGGCTCGGCGATGCGCCCTGGCCGCCTCACTTCAGGAAGATGGAAGGCGAAGCGCCAAGGGTCGCTCCATCACGCGCCAAGGGTATGAAGAGCGCGAAGGCGGTGCGCACGAAAACCACGGCGAAGAAGACGGCGGTGAAAACCGAGCCGACGCCGAAGACGACGGGCAGGCGATCGAAGATGCCGCTCATCGTCGTCGCCAACTCTCCCGATAGGGAAGCGGCCCTCGCCGGCCTCGAACGCTGGAAGAAGAAGAATCCCAGGGCAGCGGCGCATCTCGCCGTCGATGACGTGCTGGTCGATTCGATGCGCGGCAGGTCGTCGACGTGGACGCGCATCCGTGTCAACCTGCGCAACGTTCCGGAGAGAAGCAGACCGACCCAGGAGACGCCTGACCCGGATGATGATCCAACACGGGTATGGCGGGAGGCTCGGGAACAACGGGGCTAGGCGCTGGCTCGATCGGCGGCGCTGCCTCGATGGTCACCAGTGTGAGAGGCTGCTCACTCGCGGTCCGGTGGAGCAAGCGACTCCAGGCCACGTAAGTGTGAGCGCTGAGGCACGCCATTGCCGCAATAGGCGGTCGTCGCAACACGAACAGTTCGATAAGCGTGGCCGAAACCATGATAGTGCCGAGCCCAACCGCTGACGCGCCGGAAGCGAGCGGAACTATCATGAACGCGGCCCCAACGACTTCGAGTACTCCCGTCACGTATCGAAGCCATTGTCCGACCCCGATACTGCGAAATAACTCGACCATATCGTGGCGGCCGATCAACTTCGCGCCACCAACGAGAAGAAATACGCCGGCGAGGACAAGCTCGGTGCACTCGAGCGCGATCAGCTGACGTCGTCGCCTCCGCGCGTGCGGCGATTCGAACTGATATCCGCCGCGGCCGAGCTTGCTGCCAGGAAGGCGCTT
>JBKPDS010000001.1:0-8735 GCA_046727995.1 Gemmatimonadota bacterium | reverse complement strand
GCCTTGAGTCGATTCAGCTTGTCGGCGGTGAGGGGCTTCTCGACGTAATCGTAAGCGCCTTCGCGCATCGCCTGCACCGCAGAATCGACGGTTGCCTGGCCGGTGACGATGATGCACTCCGTCGGTATCGCGCGCTGCTGCAGCTCCTTGAGGAGCGCCAGTCCGTCGACCTTGGGCATCTTGAGGTCGGCGAGGACGACGCCGAACGGCTCGGCCCCAAGCTGGTCGAGGGCTTTCTGGCCATCGACGGCAACGGCAACGTCGTAACCCTCGTCGCGAAGTATCGCGCTCAACCCTTCCGTGATGGAACGGTCGTCGTCCGCGATGAGGACCCTGGGGTGCTTCATCTCAGTCTTTGGAATGGCTCTTTCCCTCGGGCAAGACCCGTAATATAACGCGCTGACCCTGCTGCTCTACGCTGACACCAACAAGACTCGCCAACCGTTCGATATCGGACACGACAGCGGTCGCGCCGTCTCCGTAAATCATTAGCTCCGTTTGAGATTGAGCGCCATGAGCGGGGACACTTTTTAATGTTCCCTCGGCCGCCGCCACCAGTACTGACCTCACCAATGCCAGCAGTCCGTCACTTATGGCCGTCGCTATTCCAACCTGGAGCGTGGCCCGGTCGGCAAAGGCCGTCAGCTCTTTGGCCGAGCTTCCGCGCTCGGAGCGGCTCCTGACGACCTCCACGTTGACGGATACACCACTCAGCGCGTTACGGAGCTCGTGGCCCGCGCGCCGGACTATCTCACGAACAGCCTGAATTGCTTCCTTATCCGTGAGGCGGGCCTCAGTCACTCAGATCGGCGTCATCGGGCGCCGCTTCCACCACCGCCAGATCCGGATGTGGCTGCGGCTTGTGCTGCTCGACCGGCTTGACGAAGCGGTCGACGATGTCGCGGGTGTTCGCCACCGCCAGCTGGGTGAACAGGAAGCTGAATTTCACGTCGTATTCCTGCGCCAGTCGCGCCTTAACATCCTCCGGCAGCTCCCAGAATCTCTTCTTGAACGGCCCGAGCGCTTTCTTGCGGGTCTTGTAGAAGAATTGCTCGTCGGTGTCAGACGGCTTCCGCTCGTCCTTGGCGTTCTCACGCAGCCACTCGTAAATCTCGTCGCGGAATTCGGTGGAGATGTTGTCGTACAACATCGTCTGGAAATTCGTCGCTAGGTGGATCTCGGCCGTCTCCGTGCGCGGGAAGTTATGGAAGGCGCTATCGGGAAGCGTCGAGGCGCCGTGCTGAACCGCGCCTGAGAGCCCGTACTTCTCGCGGGCAACCTTCGACAGTCGGGCCAGCGTGTCGAAGTCGATCTTGACGTCGGCGATGCTGCCGTCGGGGAGCACGACGCCACCGTGAGTCGTTCCCGATTGGACACTGATCTTGGACAGCCCTTCGGTGCCGGGCGAGCGTTTCTTCAGGGTTTCGTTGAAGCCGTCCATGTAGGTGACCAGCTCTTCGACGGTCGAATTCTGGGTTCCGACTTCGCCGATCTCACCACCAATCGAGATGTTCACGCCTTCCGGCTGCAGCGACCGCACGGTCATCGCGAGCTCGACGGCCTGCTCGTAATTGGTGCGTTGCTGCTCCTTGAGCGTGGGCTTCGACAGGTCCACCAGTGTCGATGTGTCGACGTCGATGTTGTAGAAGCCGGCCGCGATTGCCTCGCGGGCGAGCTGCTTCACGCCGTTCACTTCCGTCACCGGATCGACGGCGAACTTCTTCGCGTTCACCTGAAAGTGGTCGCCCTGGATGAATACCGGACCGCGGAATCCTTGGCGCAGAGCTGCCGCCAGCATCACCGCCACGTACTCGGCGGGACGCTGGTCGGTATAAGCGATCTCCGAACGCGCGATCTCCAGTATCAGCGCTCCGACGTTGAGCTTAACCGCAGCGCGGAAGAGGGATCGTCCGGTGTCGTAGGCCATCCCGCGAATGTTCATCGCCGGCACGGTGAAACCGCCGCACTCGCCGCGACCACGGGCGAGATAGAGATCGTGGATCGATGCAGGCTGGACACCGAGCGCCTGTCCGATCTCCCAGATCAGCCAGCGCGCATCGTCGCGGTCGTCGTTGTCGCCGAAGACTGCGGTATGAACCAGCTTGTCCATCGCCGGAGATGCGATGGCTGATTCGTCGTGGACCGTCACCCGTCCGTCGAGGACGGTCACTGCTTTATGGAATGGATTGGCAAACATGTTAGCTCGGAAACTAAACGGGAAACGGAGAGCGGGAAACGGGTAGCTGACAACGGGTAGCGGGTACGGGTACGGATAGCGGGTAGCGGGGAGCGCGCTTTCCGTGTCCCGTACCCGTACCCGCTTCCCGTTTTCCGCTTCCCGCCCCCCGCTTCCCGCTTCCGCTTGCCTCAGACACTCCACCTCGAATCACTCTTCGGCAGCGACTCCCACTCCTTCTTTGCGGCATCCGCCCCGGGCCGCCCCAATAGGGCGTAAGCGAACTGCTTGCCCAGCTCGACTCCAGGCTGGTTGAAGGCATCGATGCCGTACAGCTGGCCGGCGTACGCCGTAGCGATCTCGAGCAGCATCATCAGCTGCCCCACGTGCGCCGAATCCACTCGCTCGAGGTGAATGGTCATGTTCGGGCGCCCACGCTTGGCGAGAGCGCCCGCCGTTGCACGCTGCTCGATGGCAATCAGCTCGGCCAGAGAATGACCCGTCAGGTAGCCAAGCTCCTTTACGTCGGCGAACCCGGCGGGGATTGCGACGTCAGCACCCCGCTCCTTGACCGCCACAAAAGTAACCGTCTTATCTGCCGGACCCTCCATGAATAGCTGGACCTGGGCGTGCTGATCGGTCGCTCCGAGCGCCGCCAGTGGCGTCGATCCAACCGAGGTGCCATCAGGCCTTTTCTTGCCGAGGCTCTCCGCCCACAACTGAACGAACCAGTCGGCGAAATCCCGCAGCGGATCGGAATACGGCATGAAGACGGCTATCGTTTTTTTCAATTGAGTATCGGCTAGCCACTGCAGCATCGCGTACACGCCCGCCGGATTGGAGGCGAGCTCGGTGCTCTGGCATCGCTTCGCCATCTCAGCCGCGCCGGCGAGAACCGCTTTGACGTCGATGCCGATCAGCGCCGCGGGAAGCGTCCCCACCGGCGTCAGCACACTGAATCGCCCGCCGACATTCGGCGGAATGTCGAGCGCCGGAACCTTGAGCTGGTCTGCGAGTGGACGCAGCGCCCCCTGTTTCGGGTCGGTTACGAATACGATCTGCTTGCTGACATCGAGCTTCGCCGAGGCGATGCGATCGTGGACGATGAGAAACTGCGCCATCGTTTCCGCCGTGCCACCGGACTTCGACGTGACGATGAACAACGTGCGCTCGAGCCGCAGACGTCCCAGTAGCGCGGCGATCGTCTCGGGATCCACATTGTCGAGCACGTGGAGTCGCGGGAAGCCACCGCGCGCCTTCTCGTCGAGCATGTTCCACCCGCTGGGACGCAGCGCGGTGCGGAGAGCAATCGGTCCGAGCGCCGAGCCGCCAATGCCGAGTATGACGACGTCATCGAAGTTGCCGCGAGCGCTGGCGGCGAAGCTTTCGACCTGATTCAGAAGTCCTCTGTCGCCCCCCAGCTCGACGAAGCCGACGCTGCCTCCCGCCCGCAACTGATCGAACCCGCGTTTCGCATCGGCGAATTGTTTTCCGGCAGTGGTCCACGCTTTCTGATCGATCCCGCCGGGCGAGATCATCATGTTCGAGTAATCGAGTCTGAGAGTCATGTCAGGCTATTTCTACGGTGAGGCCGTCAAACGCAGGAGCGATACCACGCGGGAGTTCGGCCTCGAGCTCGGCGTGGCCGGTGCGATGAGTGAGATGGGTGAGCCAGGTCTGACGCGAGCCGACCTTCTGTGCCGCCGTCACTGCCTCCGATAGGCTCAAGTGCGTCGGATGCTGAGTTCTGAAAAGCGCATTCAACACCAGAACGTCAACGCCACGAAGTGAGTTCACTGCTTCGTCGGGGAGCTCTTTGGCATCGGTGACGTACCCAAGGTTTCCAATGCGATATCCGTAAACCGACACCGGCCCGTGCGGGATCGCTATCGGAAGAACGTCGACATCTCCAATGCGGAAGGATTTTCCCGGCGGCACACCGTGCGCCGACCCTTCCGGCTTGCTCGTACCCGGGAGTGCCTTGATCGAGTCGTCGAAGATGTAAGCGAAGCGCTTGGCGAGGCGCGTCATGGAATCGGGCGGTCCGTACATCTCGATCGGGACGTCGCTCTTGTCCGACAGCGCGCGAATGTCGTCGATGCCGTGAACGTGGTCGGCATGGTCGTGGGTGAAAAGAATCGCATCGACCTGACTCACGCCGGCGTTGATCAGCTGAAGTCGCAGCTCCGGGGGCGTGTCGATGAGGATTCGCACGCCTCCGTTCGTCTCGACCAGGGCACCGACCCGGGTCCGCTTGTCACGCGGATCAGTCGATCGGCAGACCTCGCAGGTGCAACCGATCTGGGGGACACCAAAGCTGGTCCCCGTCCCCAGAAAGGTGAGTTTCAGACAGTCTCCACCTTCAGGAGATTGGTTGTGCCCGGCATGTCGAACGGGACTCCGGCCGTCACGATAATTCGGTCGCCGTTGCTGGCGAGCTCGCGAGTGACGACAACACCCTTGGTGCGCTCCATCATCTCGTCGTAATCCGCACAGTGGGGGACGAGCTCTGGTACGACGCCCCAGACAAGGGCCAACTGCCGATAAGTGCGCGCTTCATCGGTAAGCGCGAGAATCGGAACTGGCGGACGCTTCGAGGCGACTACACGCGCCGAGAATCCGCTCTTGGTGAAAACGACGACGAGCGGCGCGCCGAGCATGTCGACCGCCGCCACGGTCGCAGCAGCGATGGCCACTTCGGTCGTAACGATCCCGTCACCCTGCTCGGCCCCGGCGAATGGTGCGACCGGCGGATGCGTCTCGATCTCCTTGATGATGCGCGTCATCGCTTCGACGGCGAGACGCGGGTACGCGCCCGCAGCAGTCTCCGCCGACAGCATCACCGCATCGGTGCCGTCCATGATCGCATTGGCGACATCGCTCGCCTCGGCGCGCGTCGGTCGCGGATGCTCGATCATCGACTCCAGCATCTGCGTCGCCGTGATCACTGGTCGCCCGTAACGATTGGCGAGGCGGATGATTCTCTTCTGCGCACCCGGCACCGCTTCAAACGGCAGTTCGACCCCAAGGTCGCCACGTGCTACCATGACGGCGTCGCTGGCCCGCACGATCGCTTCGATGTTGTGGAGGGCGACATCCTTCTCGATTTTCGCCACGACCAGGAGCCATTTGGGGATCATCTTGCGCAGGCCTTCGATGTCCTCTGCCCGTCTGACGAAACTGAGAGCCAGGTAATCGACTTCCTGGTTGACGGCGAAGACGATGTCGGCCGCGTCCTTCTCCGTGATCGACGGCGCCGAAACCTGAATCCCCGGGAGATTCAACCCCTTATGACTCTTCAAGTCACCGCCGTTCAGCACGCGCGCTTTGACTCGGGCGCCGACTACGTCGAGCGTCACGAGCTCGATCAAACCGTCGTCGATCAGGATCCGATCGCCAACGTGGACGTCGTTGGCGAGCTGATCGTAGGTGACCGGAATCTCGCCGTTCTCCTCGTGTCCCTCGTGGACGAGGACGATGTCTTCGCCAACCTTGAGATTGATCGGGTTGGCCAGATCACCGATTCTGATTCTGGGACCTTGCAAATCGCCGAGGATGGCGATCGGCTTGCCCGACTCCTGGGCGAGGCGACGCACCATGGCGATGGTCGACGCGTGCTGCTCGTGGGTGCCGTGCGAAAAATTCACGCGGGCCACGTTCATACCTGCCTCGATCAGCCCGCGAAGCGTTTCTTCAGTCGCGGTTGAGGGACCAAGCGTACAGACGATCTTGGTACGAGGGGTATAGATCCCTGTCACTTCCCGCCGGGCGCTAGTGAACCGATTTTCGACTCGAGGCCAGCAATCAGCTCGTCGAACGATTTCTGGAAGCTCGCGATGCCGTCGACGAGCAGCTTCGCGGTGACGTCCTTTATAGAGATCCCAACTGCTTCGACCTCCTTCAGCAAACCCTCAGCGGCGGCGACCTTTTTGTCGACGGTCTTATCGACAACGCCGTGCTCGCGGAACGCTTCGATCGTTGCCGGCGGCATGGTATCGACGGTGTCTGGGCCAATCAGCTCCTCGACGTACATCACGTCGCGGTACTCAGGATTCTTGGTGCTCGTGCTCGCCCACAGCGGCCGCTGGAGCCGCGCGCCCTGTTGCACCAGCGCCTCCCACCGCGGACCGGCAAATTTCTGTCTGAACAGCCGATAGGCGAGCTTGGCGTTGGCAATCGCGGCGCGACCCTTCAGCAGCTTGAGCCTGTCTTTTTCGGCCGCGTTCGCCTTCGCGATCAGCGCGTCCAGTCGCTTATCGACTTCCGTATCGACTCTGCTGACGAAAAAGCTCGCCACCGAGTGCAGGCCATCGATTGGCTTTCCCGCTTTGACTCGATCTTCGAGTCCGGCCATGTAGGCTTCGATCACTCGCTCGTGCGCTTCGATCGCAAACAACAAAGTGATGTTGACGTTGATTCCTTCGGCGGTAAGTCGCCGCACAGCGATCGCGCCCTCAGATGTGCCAGGCACTTTCACCATCAGGTTTGGACGATCGACAGTCTTCCAGAGTCGTCGCGCTTCTTCGACCGTCGCGTCGGCCGAGTGCGAGACGCCGGGCGAGACTTCGATCGAGACGTATCCATCGCCTCCGCGAGTGGCGCTGTAGACGCCGGCAAAATGATCGCAGGCATCACGTACATCGGTTGTTTCGAGGAGCTCGAACAGCTCCCAGCTGCTCAGCCCTTTGTCCTCTGCGTCTGTTATCTGATCGTCGTAGGCATTGCTCGAGGCGAGCGCCTTCTGAAAGATCGTCGGGTTCGACGTCATGCCGGTGAGTGCATCTTCACGAATGCGGCGGTCGAGCTCACCGTCGTGGAGTATTCTCCGGTCGATGCTGTCGAGCCAGATGGATTGCCCGACGTCGTGAAGCTCCTGCAGTCTGTTCTTGGCCATGGAAGTTCCCCCTCACGAATTTTAACGCCGTTCGCACCCTCGCGCTTCCCTCTGTCAGAGCGGCGAAAGATTTGCTTGAATTAAGGCCGTGCTGCCACGGCGAATCTTCCTGCTCTCACCTGCCTCCTGCGGCGGCAAGAGAGCCGCCCTTTTGTTCAACCCACGGGCCGAGTTTACCGTCGCCCAAAGGGTCCGCAGCGAAGAGGGGGCTCCACTCGGCGAGGTCTTCAGTTTCCTTAGCGGCCTTTACTTCCGCGGTAAGCTGAACTACGCGAGAGCGTTCGAGAATCCGCCGCCGCGCCGTGCATCGGGGGTACACATCATTACCCCGACCGATGGCCTGTGCTCGCCGGGCGCCATGGTCACCCTCGAGGATCTGGAGCGATTTGCTGCGGTCCCGATCGAAGCCGATGAATCCCGCTATCGCTACCCTCTGGAGGTGGACGCGAAACGGCTGGCGGAGAAAATCGGGTCCAGGTGTGAGGTCATTCTGCTGGGAAGCGTCGCAACGGGAAAGTACGTCGACGTGCTGGAGCCGATCTTCGGTACGAAGCTCCTCTTTCCAAAGGAATTCCTCGGCCACGGTGACATGGCGCGCGGCGGGATGCTGCTCAAGCGGGCGGAGTCTGGTGAGGAGCTGACCTATATCCCGGTATCGAACCCGGACCGACTCGGGACGAGGGGGACAAAAAAGGCGCGCGCCGATTTCGACGCGCGCCTCGAAGTAAGAGGCTAGCGCCCCACTTTCCAGTCGGTGGAGAGCTCGGTGTTGCCCCACGCGAATTTCAGAACGCCGTGCGGCAAAGTGGTCGACGTCGGCGGTTCTATCGCGGGGATCAACCAGAAAGTGAGACTCTCGACCGGCTCGGCGAGGGTGCGCTGGCGCAGATCGATCCGCGCGAAATCCTTCGACGCGTCGTAATCAGTTCCCCACTGGTTGACGTCTTTGCTAACGATGAGTTTCCAGCCGTTGCGCGTGGGGAGCGAGAAGAGCGTGTAGACGCCCCGAGGGATAAAGGTGTTACCCAGAGTAATGTCGACCTCGGTGGATAGCTGCGTCGCCATGTTTGCGCCCGTCCGCCACGCGCTATCCCACGGAACGACGCCGGGCATGCCGATGACGTTGCGACCGCGCAGATGCGGTTGGCCGTAGTCGATGGCGATCCTGGCGGGGCCGGCGAGATTCAGGGCGCCGAACCAGCCCCCTTCCCGGGCATCCCAGCGGCTGTCAATAAGTACCTGGACCGATGCGCGGGTACTGGCCGCAGCTCTGGGAATTCGCGGCGCCTGCTGCGCCGGTGCCGCGGCGGGCCGGGGAGGAGCTGTGGGTTGTTGTGCTTTCGCAAAGGGTGCTGCGACGACACTGACAGTCACTGCGAGGACGGGTAGCACGCGCATGACTCGAGCTCCTCTTGTGGGAGAGAAAACTTCTTTAGAAATCCCTCTTTTTCATTTCCTTGAAGAACCGCTCGTGCTCCTGACGCTCCTTGAGCGTCTCGGCGTCGGTCGGCAGATCCGGCAGATTTTTGTCGTATCTCTTTCCAAAGCCTCTCCGCAGGTTCGCTTTGGCAGCTTTAGCCGCGTTCTTCTTTGCTAACGCGGCGATCTTCTTGTCGTCCATACCCCTCCTTGGCTGGCGCCGTAAACGTGCCCCTAATATGTCAC